>DAOWNO010000161.1 GCA_030642525.1 Candidatus Aegiribacteria sp. | reverse complement strand
GTCCTGTTACGAGCATATTCCGATCCACGGGGCTTACGTACTGCTACTATAACGACCATATATACTGGGGTTATGCCACCACTCCCACTAGTTACAGCATAAGCGAGGTCAGCTTCACGATTGAAATGTCCCTGGAACAGGGAACCTGGGCAGGGATCAAGGCTGGTTTTTGATCTGCACATCCACATGGGCTTTTTTGACTCTGAACGGGGTTGAGAACGGGGTTTGAATGATGACAAAGCACGGAATAGCGATCTGAAACGTATTGGTCACGCTGCTCTGTAAAAGTATCGCATATGGCCAGCCTATCACGAGTATCCGTATCAACTGATATGAACCAGAATCTACTAACAGAAGCCATCGTGCTGTTTGATGATTATGGGAATAATAACATGCAAGAAGCGTCATGGAGTGAAGCTGACCTAAGATTCATCAGTTATGTCAAATTGGCGCCATTTGCTTTTCAGTTTGTTAGCTGAGATTGTAAGTTGTTGACAATAAGTTAATAATAGGTGCATATTAACTGGAATGATTCTTGCCTGTATAAGTTCCGAAAGGAAAGGAAGATGGGTTTTCTTGGCATCCTAAGGCGGAATACGGCTGACGGCTATCCAGGTAAAGGAATCTGGAAGAAACTTCGTCCATTGCGCAGAGCTTCAGTAAAACAGGAGCTTTGTCAGGGATGCGGTGATTGTGAATCCATCTGCTATTATGGAAGAATCAGAGTTGGAAGGAATCGAGTCGCCTCTGTTTCGAAGGGGTGTGCGGGATGTGGTGCATGTGCCGGAGTATGTCCTGCGGGGGCGATCAGCATGATAGATAATTAGAGAAGAAAAACAGAAGGATAAAAATGCCAACATATGAATACCAATGCAAAAAGTGTGGACACAAATTTGATAAGTTTCAAAAGATGAGTGATGATCCAATCAAAATCTGTCCTGAATGCGGTAGCGAAGTAGAACGACTTATAGGAGCAGGATCTGGTATTATCTTCAAAGGAGCGGGATTTCACGCAACTGATTATGCTAATTCCAGATCGAGCTGCTGCGGATCTGACAGTAAACCGGATAGTTGCGCCTCAGGGAGTTGCTGTCAGAGAGATTAGGTTCTGCCGATAAATACTGTCTGGTAGGAGAATCATTCACGTATTATACTCCCATGAGTTTCAAATTGATATTTTGGGGGTTCATCTTATCAGACACCGTTTTCTTTTACTTTTCCTTATCCTGATTCTGTTCTCGTGTGGTAAAAACGAGCAGGCCGATGACAGTGTTATTCAGGTTTTGTTCTGGCATGCAATGGGCGGGCCTCTGGGCGAATTCATGGAAGATTCACTTATAACCGAGTTCAATGCGACACATCCGGATATCGAAGTTATTCCTGTCAGCATGGGGAATTACAGAGCCCTCTGTCAGAAGATACTGGCAAGCGTCATGGCCGGTGATACCCCTGTTGTTGCGCAGGCCTATGAAACCTGGACATCTCAGCTGATAAGAGGTAATGCCCTTGTACCTCTGGACTCACTCATGGAACTTGATACACCTTTCATCACTGACAGGTGGAATAACGATTTCTTTCCTGTTTTCAGGCTGAATAATACGTTTGACGGACGAATTTACAGTTTTCCTTTCAACAAAAGTCTGCAGGCTGTCTATTACAACGTTGAACTGATGGACAGCTTGAATCTTGAGCCCGCGGAAACAAGAGATGAATATCGCAACCTGCTGATCTCTCTAACCAACGACGGCAACAATGATGGTGATCTGCTTGACGATGTAGATAGATGGGGAACAGCTTTCACTCCAAGTGTGGGTATGTTTGAAAATCTTCTGCTTCAGGGTGGCGGATCTCTGCTGTCTGAAGACGGATCAAGAACCGCGTTTTCATCGCAGGCTGGTATAGAGGCTCTTCAATTCATGATAGATATGATACATACTGACAGTTCTGCCAGAATTTCTTCCGGTTATACACATCAGAACGATTTCGCGGAGGGTCTCGTCGGTATTGTGCAGGGATCTACGGTTTCGCTGGCATTTATGGAAAAGACCTTTCAGCGCAGGGAGGAAAACGGAGAATATGTTTTTACACTGGGGATAGCTCCTCTTCCAGGTTACAGAGAACAGGCTGTAATAATAGCTGGAACGAACGTTATTCTCTTCAATTCAGATTCTGCTGAAATCGAAGCAGGATGGGAATTCATCAAATGGTTCACAGAACCTCGTCAGCAGGCCAGATGGAGTGCTGCTACCGGATATATTCCCGCCACACGGAGTTCTATCGAGGAACCTGAAATACAGGAACGTTTTAAGGAGTATCCCGGTCTTGAGGATGTGATGCTTCAGATTGAATACGCGCAGTTCGAACCACAGCAGACATTCTGGTACGACGGCAGGCTCTTTCTTTCAGAGGCTGTGGAGATTGCTCTCTATGGAAGGATGAGTGCCGAGGAAGCTCTATCCAGAGCTGCCGTACTTGCAGATGCTGAACTTGGATCCGAACTTGACTGACAGATAATTCACTCGTGAAAGGGGAGACGATGATAAGAAGTTTCCCGGTTCTGATGTTAATCCTGTTTGCCGGATCAGCCGGTGCTCAGACGGTTACAATAGCTGAGGCCAGAGAAGACCTCAACGGTGATGGAATTCCCGATCACCTTGGTGAAATCCTCACCATAGAGGGAGTCGCGACATGTGAGGGAACGCTGTTCTCTACGACGGGACTGAGCTTCTATGTTCAGGACGAAACAGCTGGAATTAACGTATACGCATACAGTTCTGCGAGCCCCGGAGCTATCGAAGCCGGGGACGAATGGAGAATAACCGGGGAGATAAAGCAGTACAACGGTCTTACCGAGATATCCCCTGATTTATCTTCGGATTTCGTATATATCGATCATCCAGGTACACCTCAGCCACTCCAGCTGGCTTTGAATCAGGGAGTTTCAGAAACCATTGAAGGTCAGCTTCTCGCTCTGGGAAACAGTTCGCTTTCCCAATGGGTCACAGTAGCAAATGATCCGGAGTCTGCGGGCGGCGGGTACAACTTCAACGTCTGGAACGGACAGACTTCGGTTGCCATCCGTGTAAACGAATCTACAGGCATCAGTGTTTCCAATATCATTGCCGGTACCCGTCTGTTCATGCTTGGTATCGGAGGGCAATATGATTCAGAACCTCCATACGATAGCGGATACCAGTTGCTTCCAAGATATCAGACCGATCTTGAAGTGTACCAGCCATCGATCAATGATGGTTTCCACCTTACAGTTCTTACAGAGAATCCATTCGCTCCGGTACTTGGTGAAACCGTTAATATTGAATACGGCGGTCCTGCCGGAATGCGATTCACTCTTACTGTTTTTGACAGATCCGGAAGAGCCGTAACCCACCTCGCGGAATCCCGTCCAGCCGGTGATATTGTTCAGTGGAACGGGAAAGACGATAACAGCAGAATTCTTCCACTCGGACCATATCTGGTTCTACTTGAAGGTGTGGACACTGATGGTAAACACTACACAACGACTGAAACACTTGTCGTAGCAGTTCCGCTGAATTGAGGTGGCAATAATGTATAGAAAAGTGACTGTTGTCCTGTTTGCCCTTCTGATAATTGCGGGGCAGTCGTGGGCGGCATTTGAGGAAATGGAGATAGGAATCACTTCGCAGGGTATGGGCGGAACGGGAGTTGTGCTGTATGGAACCGGAGCGCTTCTTTTCAACGCTGCTTCCATAGCGGGAAGCACATCACCATCTGTAACCGTATCGGGCAGGCTCCCTTTTACGAACATGGATTTCGGAACATACGGAATCGATGGAGCATTTCCGATAAGTGAATCCTGGGCATGCGGAGCAAGTCTTCGCTATTTCGGCGGGGATCTCTACAACGAACAGATGGCAGCTATAACCTTTGCCGGAATGCTTACCGATGATATGTCTTTCGGTCTCCAGCCTGTTTTTTGCAGAGCTGTAATCGCTGATGGTGTTTCCGAATATGGGAGCGCGAGCGCTTTTGCGGTCAATGCGGGATTTCAGGTTAGAATGTACAGAAGGTGGATGCTCGCAGCCTCCATCAGGAATCCTTTCCAGGCAAGACTTGGTGAGAGTGGAGAATATCTCCGGAGAAGAATAGACGCAGGTCTCAGATACGAACCTGTCACCGGAATGATTTCGGCGTTGACTTTCTCAAGGGATTTCAATGGTTTACGCATACATGTAGGCCAGGCTCTTACTCTGGGCTTCGTAAATATCCTGGCAGGGGTTCAGAGCAATCCGGTCTCGATATCCGGAGGGCTGAATACAACAATCAGAGGTATTACAGTGGAATACGCCGTAATAACGCATCCTCAGCTCGACCTGACTCACCAGGCCGGGGTGACTTATGGTTTCTAGTTTAATACTGGCAGTTGTTCTCGGCTTGTCTGTCCCGAGCGGGTTTGATCTGAATACCGCATCTCTTCAGGAACTGCAGGCGCTTGAGGGATTGAATTCAAAGCAGGCTTCTGACCTCTATGATTTCATTTACGAAACAGGAGGTCTTCTCAACATTTTCGATGTTATGAAAATAGATGGTTTTACAGTTGTGGAGCTGCAGTGGCTTCGCGGTAACTGCGTGGTTGTCCCTCCTTCAGAAGGCAGAATATCCAGCGATATACTGGAAATAATGGAAAGGCTTGCTACCGAGGACGACCCTGGTGATGCTGCTGTAGATCTCTGGGAGCATTACCTTCTGCATCCCCTTCCGATTAATTCAGCAACCTCGTGGCAGCTCCGAAGTCTGGACAGGGTAAGTCTGATTGATGCAGTTGCCGTTGAGCGAAGACTGAAAACCCTTGGTCCTGTTTCGAGTACCACTTCACTCCGGAACGCGGATTACCTGAGTTATTATGGCTACAGGAATATGCGGGATTACGTTTCAACCCGCGAACTTGACCTGAGCTCCATGGATTTCTTTGGAGGTTACAGGGTCATTGTCGATGGTGGCGACGGAAGATCATCTGATGAGGATGGATTATATGAAATGCTCAACAGTCTTCGATCCGCGAAGTACGATACAGGGACCGGCGATAGAGGATATACCGCCTCTGACAGTGCGGCCTGGGCTGAAAGACTCGACAGCGAGTACGAAGAGCTTCTCGGAGCACAGAACGTGACCGGCTGGGATCACAGGGTTCGTATCGGATTTGGAGACAGATTTCGGGGTGGAACCAGATTCTCCAGGGGAAGAAATTCCACAGCCGGGTTCGATCTGTTCTCGGATATGGATCTCGGTGATCTTAATCAGAGGTTTGATGTCGCCAAAGTCTTTGTATCGATAGAGAACATCGGTATTGTGAACCAGGTCTTACTTGGAAATTACAATCTGTCTCTGGGTCAGGGACTGATGGTGAATAATTCCGATGAACTCTGGTACCGTTCCACTTACAGTACATGTGGACTTTATCCGGACCTTACTTCAACACGTCAGTTTGCCCTGGTCGGCGGAGCCGTGGAAATGCATGAAGGACCTTTCCTTGGATACGGATTCTATTCGAGTGCATCAAGAGATGCCGTAAGAGACATCGACGGAACGCCGAATATTCTGATAATGTCTTCCGCG
>DAOWNO010000093.1 GCA_030642525.1 Candidatus Aegiribacteria sp. | reverse complement strand
CAAAATGTTGACTGCATTTGTTCTTTTTGACATGAGTCTTCATACTACAATAAACATTGCTTATTGGGAGGTTTTACTGATGATGTCAGGATTAGTCCTTGCGGTTCTGGTAGCTGCCGGTTATCCCGGTCCTGAAAGCAGGGCCGACTACGATATTAATGTATCGCTTCAGACGGATTCGAATATGGTCTACGGTTCCGTGGAAATAGTGTTTACCAACGGAGTAGAGTTTCCTGTCGATACACTCTGGCTCCATCTATATCCAAACGCCTACAGAGATCATACAACTGCGTTCGGGCAGGATCTTGAAGCTGTAGGACGTTATTGTTTCCGGGCATCTCCTCCGTCGGAGAAGGGCTGGATCGATCTTTCTGACTGGAGCGCGGATGGGGAAGCTGTTGAACCTTCGGTTGATGGTTCTCTGGCATTCATAGTGCTTGATGATCCTCTTCAACCGGGTGAATCCATTCTCCTTTGTGGCGATTTCGACGTGCAAGTTCCCAGATTCTGGAGCAGGATGGGGCACAGCGGTGACACGTACCAGATAACGCAGTGGTATCCCAAGATGTGCGTTCTCGATGAGAATGGATGGCACCGGGCACGATATCACTGGAGAGGAGAGTTCTACAGCGATTACGGGAATTACTCGGTAACACTTGATGTTCCCGGAGAATTTATCACCGCTGCTACAGGGTGTGTTGAAAGCACTTCTTTCAGTGAGGATTCTCTGAGAAGAACAGAAGTCTGGACCGCTGAAAACGTTCACGATTTCGTCTGGGCAGCAAGCCCTGACTATACTGTCCGCGAACATACATATGTCTATCCTGAAAGCCTGGGTTCCTGTTCGGTGAGTGTGCATCTGGTTCTGCTTGATGATTCAGATGATCACTGGGTAGAGGTTCCCGCAGTTATCGATTCCACTCTTCTATATTATGGAGAATGGTATACTCCCTATCATTACAAAGACCTCTGGGTGGTGGAGCCGGTTGTAGTGAGCGCGGGGGGGATGGAATATCCACAGTTTGTTTTCTCCGTACCTGATTTTCCATTTCTCAGGATTCTTGAGATGGTTACGATGCATGAGATCGGTCACCAATGGTTCTACGGCATGCTTGGTAATGATGAAGTAGAGGAGGCGTGGCTGGATGAAGGAATGAACACCTTCAGTGAACTCCGCTATATGCAGAGAAGGCATGGATTCAGCGGGAATGTGTCCAGAACTCCGGATTGGATACTGGAACTGAGTGATCAGGATATGAATTTTATGACATATGTGACAGGTACTCTGGCCGGGGAAGAAATACCTGTACTCAGTGATGCTACCCAGGCCGGAGACGGAAGCCATCCAACCGGATTTACCTATTATGCCAAACCAGCCCTGTTCATGCAGATGCTGCAGAGGCAGATGGGTGAAGATGATTTTAATCAGGTCATGTCGACCTACTTCGACAGGTTCATGTTCCATCATCCTCATACGGATGATTTCCAGGCAATAGTGGAAGAAGTAACAGGAAGATCCTGGGAAGAGGAGTTCGATTTCTGGCTCAGAGGAACTGCAAACGCGGACATTCTCATAAAAAATGTGACCTTCAACGCGGATTCAACCACTGTAATTATCGAGTGCGATATTCCCCACTCGGTGGAACTTGATCTTTTGTTTATTTCCGGTGAGGATTCTCTTATTACAGAAGCCTCACTTTCTCCGGGATTGAATGATACAGTCACAGTTTCAGGAAACTGGGGTACCGCAGTAATAGATCCGTTCTTATGCATGCCTGACAGAGCGCCATGGAATAACGCCTCACCGCCTCTCGCTCAGCTGAAGCCGATGTTTCTTCCGATTCCGAGAGTGACTCATCACAGTATGTGGGTTCTTCCATTTCCATCTTATGCTGATCATTCATGGAGAGCTGATATTATCTGCATGTCATCGACAATTCCATCGTATATGGGTGGTCCGTACACCTGGACTGCATCTGCCTCGATTCCGATCAAGAGCGAGAGTTATTCGGCGTGGGGCGCTTCTTTTCATATGCCTCTGTACCGGGAATACCGGCGCAGCATCTATATGTCTTCCAGTATCTCAAGAGGGTACGGAATAGGCAGAGCCTCTCTTGGAGCTGACTATCTGCGGAGCGGCAGAGTAGCGACTGATCCTCATTACAGGATCTCGTTTGATATGGATCTGTTCTGTGTAGAGGATACAACGGTATACGGTGTTTCGAACGTCGAGGAAGGTAACGCTTTTGAATTCACGACATGTATAGCCGCCGTTGATCGGAACTACAGGTTATCATGGAAAGGGGCTCTGAGCGTTCTGGCTTCTCCGGAATGGAATGATGGGGCCTACGCCAGGATTGACGGCAGGATTGAACTGACAGAGAGACTCTGGGGAAATGTTCTGGCCAGAACCAGGATATATACAGGTCGTATAACCGGTGATGTTCCCGTTCAGCGTTTCTTAAGACCCGGCGGAGGACTCTTTGCAAAGGGTATTATGGGAGCATTTATCCCCCCGAACGGTTTGCTTTCCCCTCAGGAGCATTATTTTGTTCGGTCAGGCCCTGCGCTTCCAGGCTACTGGAACAGTACTCTACGAGGAAGAGCGGCCTTCTCGATTGAACAGAGATTCCCATTGCCTTTGCCTTTCTTCCCTGTAGAAATATTTGGAGGGATCGGATGGCTCGGCGATTCATTTGGAGATTTCTCAGGTGACGATATTCTTGCAAACGCGGGAATAGCCGTGCGGATTGTGATGCTTGAAGCGATCTTTCCAATATGGGTATCCGATCCGACAGGTCTTGATGGAGAGTGGGAATTCCGGTGGAGGATTGGACTGTCACCCGCAGGTTTCCCCGATCTGTACTGAAACAAGGGAGGAGAATGAAAATACTTACGTTTTTTCTCTTGATGTTCCTTATCCTGACAGGAACAGTTCCGGAGGAACACAGAGATGAACAAGACAGCACAGATTCCGGATTGTTCCAGCTTCTTGTACGTATGGTTGAGAGTGAGATCCGTCCATGGGCAAAACCGATCGAGAATGTGGATATGGAACGGATGCTGGAACTCTTCGAGAGTGGAATAATCACTTTTCATACCGCTGACTGGTATGCTGAAAAGGATGATCCGGGTGAGTAACAGGGTTCAGTGTGTTCTGTGTCCTCATTTATGCATCCTTGCTCCCGGGGAGAGGGGAAGGTGCAGTGTAAGACTGAATGTTGATGGTGAACTTGTCAGTCTTGTGTATGGAAGACCTGTCGCGGTACATGTTGACCCGGTTGAGAAGAAGCCGCTCTTTCATTTCCTGCCTGGAATTGATGTGTTGTCTATCGCGACTGCCGGATGCAATCTTCGATGTGAGTTCTGCCAGAACTGGGAAATTTCACAGGCCGCTCCTGAGGATGTGTCACCATACAATTTACCCCCTGAGGCTGTTGTTGAACAGGCAATCACTTACAATTGCGAGGCTATTGCTTATACCTATACGGAACCAGTTGTTTATTTTGAATACACCCGTGACACAGCAAAACTGGCAAAGGAGGCCGGACTGAAGAATATCCTTGTTACAGCGGGGTATATTAATCAGGGTCCCCTTACCGAACTGGCAAAGTATATCGATGCTGCGAATGTCGATCTTAAATCTATGTCAGACAGTTATTACAGAAATATCTGCGGTGGAACTCTCCAACCTGTACTCAATACGATAATTACTCTGAAGGAACTTGGAACCTGGGTTGAAGTAACAAATCTTATTGTACCGACATTAAATGATGACTCTCGAGAACTGGATGAGCTTGCGAGGTGGATTCTTGAAAACACCGGTGCCGATACACCACTTCATTTCTCAAGATTTTTTCCCATGTACAGATTGACTGATCTGGCT
Source organism: Candidatus Aegiribacteria sp. (assembly GCA_030642525.1). Lineage (GTDB taxonomy): Bacteria > Fermentibacterota > Fermentibacteria > Fermentibacterales > JCC-6 > Aegiribacteria. Next base: position 3,605 of record DAOWNO010000093.1, on the reverse strand, counting down.
CCTACGCCGGTATCCATATTACAGAGTGCAAGGGAAAGGGCTATTGAGATTGGTCTTCATTATGTTTACGTTGGGAACGCAGTTACGGAGGAGGGGATGATAACAACATGTCCGGAGTGCAATGAAGTTCTCATAAGAAGACAGGGATACATCATTGAGGAAAACAGAATTGAAAATGGAAAGTGCTTCAACTGTTCAGCCCCGATTGCCGGGGTATGGAATGGAACGGAGGAACAGTGAAAAGTAAAATCAGCAGAAGAAAATTTCTCTCAAATACTGTTCTGCTGCTGCTCTCCGCGGTTACGGCTGTTACAGGAGGAAGGCTGCCGCATGAGAAAGAAACAGCAGAACTGGAAGTGAGGAAAACATCAAGGAAGAAGGCGGATTACTACAGGGAGCTGGCGGGATGAGAGCGTTCATAATATTTACAGTAGTCCTGTTTGCCGCCTGCGGGAACAGTTCCCCCTTCGACAAAGAAGTTTCGCTTACCGGAAGAGCAAGGCCGCCTGTTGTTGCCGGGATGTTCTATCCGTCGGATTCTGTTGAGCTGAGCAGTATGGTGGAAAGATTGATTGAAGAGTCAGTAGTTCGGAGTACCGATGGAACAATAATAGCGGGTGTCGTTCCACATGCGGGATACGTCTACAGTGGTGCTACCGCAGCGGATTTCTACAGCCTTATTGACGGGCTTGAGTTTGATGTGGTGGTTCTTATCGGACCGTCACACCGTGTTGCTTTTCAAGGCATGTCAGTATTCGAAGGAGATTCATATCTCACTCCTCTTGGAAGCGTTCCTGTTGCTGCAGGTATCGCTGACAGGCTGAGGGAATCACATCCCGCAGCCTCTTTTATTCCAGCCGCTCACGAGGAGGAGCACAGCCTGGAAGTTCAGATCCCGTTTCTTCAGAGAACGATCGAACCCGGTTTCAGGATAGTTCCGATCGTGATCGGTTACACAGGAGCAAATGAGCTGCAATACATGGCTGAGTTAATACTTGCGGAAGCGTACAATGAAAAGGTGCTTGTCCTGGCAAGCAGTGATCTGTCCCACTATCCCGCCGAGAGTCTGGCAGAAGTTGTTGATTCTCTTACTGTGGAAGCGATATTGAGCGGTGACGCGAATAAATTCCTTCAGGCTACTTCTGAGGAGAAACTTCCAGCCGGTCTTGATACGTTTGCATGCGGAAGGCTTCCGATTGCTCTTGTCATGGATTATGCAGGTCTTTATCCCGGAGTTACATCCGAACTGCTTTCGAGCACAACAAGCGCTTCTGTTTCCGGAGACCGTTCTCGAGTTGTCGGATACGCTTCCATTGCATTTGAATCATCAGAACCTGAACCGTCGGAATGGAGCATTTCAGAGGAAGGGAGAGAAGAACTTCTTGAAATTGCAGTTGCTTCTGTTAAGGCGGCGGTTGAAAATGCCGGATATGGCTTGCCGGATGATATTCCCGGGGAGCTGCTGACTCCGCGCGGAGCCTTTGTGACATTGAAGATTAACGGCCGTCTCAGAGGCTGTATCGGCTCTATGAGACCGATTCGACCTGTTGCCGAAACTGTGTCGTCAATGGCCCGGTCAGCTGCAATGGAAGATCCGCGCTTTATGCCGGTAACGCTTGATGAGCTTCCTTATCTTGAATACGAAATCTCCGTTCTTACACCCCTGCAGATACTTGGGGACTGGCATGATGTACGAGTGGGAACGGATGGATTGATGATATCCGGTTCAGGCAACAGAAGCGGCGTTCTTCTGCCTCAGGTTCCGGTTGAACAGGGCTGGAACAGAGAGGAGTTTCTTGAAGGTGTCTGTCTGAAAGCTGGATTGAGTCCTGACGCCTATTTTGGTGAAGTTACACTATACCGTTTTCAGGCTCAGGTGTTTGGAGAAGATGAGGCATACTCAGAAGACTGAAGATAGATCACTTTCCGTGCTGGCCGCTTTTGCAGGAGGACTGCTTTCTGTCATTATTCAGGCGGTAGTATTAAGAGAATCTCTTTTTGGTCATCATCAGGCGGAATTGACATCCGGAATAGTTCTAGCCTCATGGATTGCCGGATCCGGTATTGGCGCAGCAGTTGGTGGAAGAACTTCAAAACATTGTCTTTTATGGGCAGCCGGTATGATTCTGCTACCTGTGATGGGACTTCTTCAAGTAGCTGCTTCCAGACTGGATATAATTCCTACTGCGTTATCAGTGCTTCCTGCCGGATTTGTAGGTGGATTGGTTTTTGTGCAGCCATTTGCCTTCTGCAGACCCGGAAAAGTATACGCTCTTGAAGCTCTTGGCGCGGCAATTGGCGGAGGAATATTCGTTCTTCTTTCACCGCATCTGCTCGCTTTCGACATGCTTGCTGTTGGCATTATGTTCTCCGCCGCCGGTCTGTTGCTCTGTGGAAGAACTGTTCCCGGACTGATTGTTTCAGCTGTTCTTCTGGCTGGATTTCTGTTCGGCGCACCCGCTTCGCTGGGAACCTGGCTTGGAGGAGAATCTTTTAAAGAGTATGACAGTGTCAGTATCCACTCGTCGCCATACGGAGAGGTGGTTATAGGAACTCGATCTGGTCAACATGCCATTTTCAGGAGCGGTTTACTGGAGGCAACATGGCCTTCGCTGGAATCCGCGGAGGGGGTTGTCACAATTCCTCTTGTCGCGGTTCTGCCATCCCTTGTTTTATACATTGGCTCTTCACCGGAAGAGGCCGGGATCATATCGAAATGGCCGACCGTAGACAGTGTTGTGACTCTGGTTCCGGACAGAACATTATACTCTGTAGCGGAATACCCTGCTGGAACGATAGCGGGAGACGGAAGACATTTTCTCTCCGTGAATGATGAACGATGGAATCTTGTAATTGTGTCTACCGGCCAGCCTCTGGCTCTTCTTTCCAACAGGTTTTTCACAAGAGAATTCTTTGAACTGCTATCATGCAGGCTAACTGGGGATGGTGTCGCAGCAATCCACCTGCCCGGAGGGATAAACAGATTGCATCCACTTGAAGCGGAACTGGCAAAATCCATACTCCTGTCTGCGGAAAGTGTTTTTCGCTGGAGCAGAATCATCCCTTCTTCGGGTCTTGTTCTATTCGCTGGAAACGGTCTGGAGCCATCATTTGAAGGCTCGGTACTGGCAGAGAGAATGGATTCTCTTGGGGCATCAGGTGTTTTTGTCAATTCCGGTACGCTTCCATTTGATCTGTCACACTTAAGATTGTCTGCTGTTGAGGAACAGCTTCATGCTGCTTCCGTACGTATGAATACCGATCTTCGCCCGGAAGGCTTCCGGATTGCCTGCGAGTTATGGGATATAAGGGTAGGTGATGATCAAAAAATCAACCTTGTGATTCCCATAGCTGGTTTATGCTTATTAGTAATGATTGCAGCAGCATTTCTTAGTGGAAAAACTAAACCTGCGCTGGCGTTGGGTATGGTTGGTTTTATCGGATTATCCGTTGAGGTTATAGCTCTGGTTGCTATTCAAGCTGTTACAGGTCATTCATGGGTACTTGTAGGTGCCATCACCGGTACTTTCATGGCCGGCGGAGCTCTTGGCGCTTTCGGGCAGGAGAAGGGCGTGTTCAATAATCTCAGACAGCTGGTTAATCTT
>DAOWNO010000225.1 GCA_030642525.1 Candidatus Aegiribacteria sp. | reverse complement strand
ATCGGCGCTGTACTCTCAGTATCTACAGGTCTCGCGCTGAGGGGGTTTGAACCATGCATGGTTGACATCAACATCCTTGAGGAACCTGAGGGTAAGAAAAGAAAACCTTCGGGTGTTCCCACGGAAGTCAACTCAACTCTGCTTACGATTCTCTGCATATTACCGTATATCGGTCTTATTGCTGCCGGAGTAATTTCCTATATGGATTATCAGGATCTCAAGGAAAAGGAAGTGGTAATCAGCAATGAGATTCAGCAGGTCCAGGAACAGATTTTACAGCTGGGGATTCAGTTGGATCAGCAGGCAGAGGCTGACAGATTGAATAACTCTGTTAACAGGAAGCGTCAGCAGATACTGGCTCTTTCGCTGAATCAGAAATATTCAGTTTACATTGTCGAATATCTCTGCCGGGCAATTTATCCCGATGAAATTACTCCTGGAACCCAGACTGAAAAAGGTATTTATCTTACCAGTCTTATTCTTGGTCCGGATGATTTACGCATTTCCGGAGTCGCTAAAACATGGGGTGACATAATCGAGTTTCAACGTGATATAGTGGAGACCATGCCCGATGGCAGAACCCCGCTATTTACTCTTGAGGATTACGGACAGACTTATGCACTTGCTTCCGAAGCAAGCAGGACAGGAAGCAGACGATACAATTTTGATATGATCATTGGAGTAAATTCCTCTGCATTGGCATCTCTGGTAGGAGAGTTCGCTGGTGAAACCAGTGCATTAACGGAAACTTTTGAAGAATCCGAAAATACGGAGGATCGTCCTGATAATACAGGGGAGGAATCATGAGATACTGTTTAGTTTCGGTATTGGCTATACTTGTTATTCTAGCAGTTGCGGGTTGTAATCCAGTTGGAATGGATGATACCAGGGTGTATGTCAGAGGGTTGATATATACTGACTCAACCCATACTACATTCGCTGAGAATATTGGTGTTATGACAGTTGGTACACAGGAAACTTACGTAACAGATACAGGTGCCAACGGCAGGTTCTGGATCGAGATGCAGATGTATCCTGATTCGGCAGGCAGCGGTTCGGGAAGTATCACATTTGGTTTGAAAGCATTTCATGAAACGAATGAATACATCTACGGCGGTGAGACAGGAACCTTTACCGTCTTCGGCGGAGATACGCTGACGATGTACGATATCGATCTGGATATGTTTGAAGCTGGCAGTAAATCCTACGGACATAACTAATGGGATACTTAATTATTTATGAACAGCTAATATACAGGGGGGTTACGGTATGAATGCCTATCTTAGAGACCCCAGGTTCTATGTTTTAATAGTTGGTATTCTTCTTGTAGTAGCGTTGCTGTACATGTATCCCAGGAAGATCTCTTCCGGAATAACGGAGAGGATTGAGCAGGCCGAACAGAACCTGAACATGAAAAGTGCCGAACTCAGTTCACTCCAGTCGGGAACCGCATCGGATATGGCAATAACAGAGCAGGAAATTAACCGTCTTAATCAGCAGCTTGCGGAACTTGATAGGTATCTTCCCAGGAGCTACGACCAGGATGAAGTACTGGATATACTGACGGAGAATGCGGAAAACAGCGGTTTGCAGATTAGTACTCTCACTCCGTTACCACCGAGTACACAGGGGGATTATGTTGTGTACGAATGGCAGATGCAGCTCTCCGGACGTTTTCATAGACTTGGTGTATTTCTTGATCAGTTAACTCAGCAGATGATGATGACTGCGGTTACAGATCTGACTGTGATACAGAAGAAAGCTTCCGATGGAAGCTACGACAATATGGAGGCGAATTTCACAGTTTCAGCCTTCGTGCAGCCATAGGGAAGGGAGCAGATAATATGAGTATATCAAAACTGACTTGTTCAGCCCTTCTTGCAGCAGCTGCGGTTTTCCTGATGTCCGGATGTGGTGAAAACAGGGATGAAGATACTGCGATGATTGATTATTCAGGATCATCCATAACGGTAGTAGCGAATTCCGATGTTCACGGCTGGATAGAAATGGCTCTGTCTCAGTCTTCTCCAATAATGGCTGAGGCAGGAGATAATTCCGCATGGCTGTTGTTCGAGGGGGGAAACCTTCTCAGGTTTAACATAGAAGACGGCAGGTGGAAAGCTTATCGTCTTGAGGACATCGGCAAGGTTCTTGATTTTGATCTTAATGGTGAGATTCCTTCTTTAATAACTGAGACTGAATATCTGGTCTTTAACGAAAGTAACTGCGAAGCAGTTACAGAATTACTTCCAGAGGGATTTTCTCCAATGGATATTGAATCGTTCAATGATAATGTTGTCATTCTGGGATCGAACGGAGATCTCGCTATCAGGAAGCAAGATGGTTTCTCGGTTTATTCCAGCCCTGAAGACTTGAATCCACTAGGTGACCTTCAGCGGATAGGACCGGACTGGATATTCAGACTTGAAGGTGGTGGAATTGCGCTTTTCGATCCATCGGTTGCTCTCTGGCAGTTCGAGGAATCACCTGAGGGAGATGTTCTGGCTTCGTCGGACAATATCCTGTTTTTAGGAGTGAACGATACTATTTTCGTAAGGACTTCTCCAGGTGAATGGAATTATCACTCCGATGGCCGACTTTATGATGGGGGCCTTGTCTTAGCGGAGAACGGTATTTCAACGATAATGTCACCGGGTGATGTAATAGCCGAAGCTCCCTCGTTTGTGCCGTCAAGATTGTTTGCGATGAGCAAATTTCAGGAGCCTTTCTGGGCCTTCGATGATCTTGGAATGACAGTATATTCGGGCCTGGGTGCCATTGAAATCAGTCTTCCATATTATGAAACACAGCGCGTATCCTGTACTATGGCAGGACAAAATGCTAGCGGGATGCAGGGGTCGACCGACTCTGTCAATGACTTAATACAGGCGGGCGGAGGAACGTTCAGAATATATGAATCGGTTTCCATCAGGCCTGACCCATTTACCGAATTCTCAACTGAGGAAAGAGATGCAAGAAGAAATCTCGAGAACATATCGGTTGAGGAATTCAGACTGGTTGGCATAACACTTGATCCCGTCGGAGGTGACCAGGCTATGGTTGAAGATGGACTCGGTGTTCCTTACATACTATACGAAGGAACTGTTCTTGATAATAATTCCCATGTTGCTGAGATTACCGGAAGTGAAGTTATTGTAATTCAGGATGTAATAGTTGATTATAGCGCAAGAGGTGGAGGGGAGACCACTATTCCTACCATTTACTCTTTGCGCTTACATGAAGAAGGTGGTTTGTAATGCGTCTGTTAACCGTATGTAGTCTCCTGTTGCTTCTAGCATTACCAGCAGTAGCGTACAGGATTACCGATATCTCGGTAGTACCCAGCGGCGACGTAACCCTGGTTACAATAACCGCCGATGACGCGATTTCGTACGAAAGATTTTTACTGACTGATCCAATGAGGATCGTTCTGGACATTGGCGATGCGGTGCATTCGCTTCCCTCGATGGATTTTTCGGTAAACAGAGGAGGAGTTCTATCTATCAGGACGAGCCAGTACAAAGCTCCACCTGAAGGCATTGTCAGAGTGATTATCGATGTCAACGGCGAGCTTCTTAACTACAGCGCTTCACTCGATGGCAATCAACTCGTTCTCGAGATGCAGACTGATCCCACAGGCATACCTTTTGCCGCATGGTCAGCAACCTCAGAATACGTTGAGCCCGTAATTACTGGCGGAGATGTGGCACCGTTATCCTCTCCGACATACACAACACTGTCCGGACAGTCTGTCATGACATCTTCAAGAGGTATCCGCATAAGCGAAGGCCAGAGAGAAGTAGACGACGGGTTTCCTGTAGAATGGTCCGGAATCGGTGGACGAAGGATAACCATCGATGTAGTAGACGCAAGCCTGAGAACGGTTCTACGGGCAATTTCAGATGTCAGCGGGTTGAATATCATGCTTCCGGAGGATTACACTGCATCAGTTACCGCCAGACTGCAGAACGTTGGCTGGAAAGATGCACTGACTGCAATCCTGAATTCACAGGGATTGATAGCAAGCATGCAGGGTAACGTACTGAGAGTAATGCCCAGGGAAGAATTCTATTCTGAGATAAGCCAGATGGCTTCTACCCGTCATGACAGAGAGAACCTCCAGGACCTTCAGACAGAAATATTCGTAATCGGGTATGCAACGGGGGAAAGCGTGAACGGTGTTTTAAGTCCCGCTCTTTCCAAAAGAGGACAGATTTCTGTTGATAACAGAACGAATTCTCT
>DAOWNO010000229.1 GCA_030642525.1 Candidatus Aegiribacteria sp. | reverse complement strand
ATCCGGAAGAATATCCAGAGCGGATACCGGTGCATCATCCTCCGGATGAGCACCACATGCAACAAAGAGTGCTGCAAGAACAGCTGCAAATATTACTGTTGATTTCATAATTCCTCCAAAGAATTAGTAACGACTGTTTCGTTCAGCGATTACTTATTATACATAATTACAGTGAATTTCAAAAAATCCTCGGAATTCCAGATGACTGAAGATGGATTTCCATCAAGCGTTCGGGTTTTCAAATAGAACTTTGGGGATTAGTATATGCTTATGAGCAATGAACTCGATCTCTTTACCAGCGCGGGCAATCATGGGGAAACCCGGAGAATCCTGTATCTTGATACCGAAACCACCGGGGTGGATACTGAAACATCACAGATATGCGAAGTTGCTTTTTTACTGAGCACTTACAATGGCTTCTCCAGAGTTCCCGATCAGGACATTGAGCTGATTGAACTTGTGCTGCCGCAAGATCCAATACCTCCGGAGGCATCTGCTGTTCATCACATCACAGACAGCATGCTGGAGGGAAAACCATCTATTGAGAGTATATCAGACAGCATCAGCGAGCTTATTGGCAAAGCGGATTTTATATGCGCTCACAATCTTCCATTCGATCTGGGAATACTGACCCGGCAGCTTCCTGAAGTTTTCAGTGGCATCACACCTGACATGAGACTGGATTCACTCAGACTTTCAAGACATATCTGGCCTTCTATTCCCTCCCATGCGCTTCAGGTTCTCAGATACAGATTTGGACTGGATTCCATTATTTCCGGTAATGCTCATAGAGCAATGTTTGACACAAAACTTGTTCGAGCTCTTGTAGAATTCATCATTGAACAGCATATGACAAAATCGAAGAACTGGAAGGAACTGGTGGAATTCACACAATCCTCGTTGGAAATAATGATATTCTCGTTTGGTAAGTACAGAGGCAAACTTGTAGAGGATATTGTGGCACAGGATGAGGATTATATCAGATGGCTTCTCCGGCAGCAGTGGGTTCCGGACGATTATCCTGATCTTTACCACACTCTCCTCCGCAAAACCGGAAGTAAAGGAAGCGGTAAATGACACTTCCATCATCCGATACGTACTTTGTCGAAGGAGGAAAACCGCTATCGGGAGTACTGAGCCCTTCCGGCAGCAAGAATGCTGCTCTTCCGATTCTCTCCTCATGTATTCTTTCAGACCAGGACATTGTTCTTCACAACCTGCCTCAGATCAGAGATGTAAATGCGATGCTTTCTCTTCTGGAGAGCATCGGTGTTAAAATATCCGCACTTGGTGGCGGCTCATACAAGTTGAACGCGGCATCTATCAACCCCGATAGCATTGAAGAGGACTTGTGCCGGTCAATAAGAGCCTCCATCCTTCTCGCTGGTCCGCTCGTGGCAAGAACCGGCAGTGTACAGCTTCCACCTCCCGGCGGGGATGTAATAGGAAGAAGAAGGCTGGATACACACTTCCTGTTTCTCGAACAGATGGGTGCTGAGGTTGGTCTGGTTGACAGAAAGCTATCATTCAAGGCAAAGAAATTAAAGGGCAGACCTATTCTTCTTGATGAGCCATCTGTAACAGCAACGGAAAACGCTCTGATGGCAGCCACAATCGCCGAGGGAGAAACCGTTATCTACAACTCGGCATGTGAACCTAACGTTCAGGATCTGGCAAAAATGCTGGTTTCCATGGGAGCTTTGATCACCGGGATCGGCACAAATAGAATCCATATTACAGGTAGAAACCATCTTCTGGAAGGCACAGAATATACAATAGCGCCCGATCATATCGAGATCGGCAGTTTCATCGGTCTTGCTGCATGTTGCGGAGGAAGAGTAATAATTCCGGGTGTTCCTGAACATATCATTCAGCCGACCATGAACGGGTTTTCAAAACTGGGAATTACTATTGAAATAAAGGAAGGTTCAGTTATCATAGATGGCAGCAGGACACTGGAAGTGCAGCCTGATCGAGGCGGATCTATTCCGACAGTATACGATGCTCCATGGCCGGGATTCTCACCGGATCTTACGAGCACAGCGGTAGTGGTTGCGACTCAATCCAGTGGAACCTCTCTTATCTTCGAGAAAATGTTTGAAAGCAGACTCTTCTTTGTAGATAAGCTGGTTGCGATGGGTGCAAGCATCATTCAATGCGACCCGCACAGGGTAGTGGTATCAGGTCCTTCAAGACTTCGCGGAACAAATGTCAGCAGCCCTGATATAAGAGCGGGAATGGCACTTCTGACTGCTGCTCTCTGTGCGGAAGGAATCAGCATAATACGGAATGTGCACCAGATCGAACGGGGTTATGAAAACCTTGTAAGCAGGCTGAATAAACTGGGAGCCAGTATTACTATCGGCCCTTCGTGCAGCGACAATCTGTAACAGATGTACCGGATTTCAACCATTGATGAATTCAGAAAATCAGTATCGGAGTATCCAATGAAATACACCATTATCGTATTGACAGTAATCCTGACAGCTCTATTTTTCGCATGCGGAAATAATCCTTCGGAGCCGGAACAGTGGCCTGATGGAGCATATCTTTTCGTTTCCAGTAATTATCCTGACACATCTCTAGCCTGGTCACCATACGGAAGCATCCTTCTATTTTCATCATCTGACGGCTCATCTTCATGCTTATATGGTTTCGATGGAGTGGTATCTCCCGCACGCATGACTTCCTCAAATCTGAATGAATCAGTTGGACCAACAGGTTGCTGGAGTGCAGCCGAAGGAAAAGTCGTTTTCACAGCCTTTTCCGGAAACACAAACTCTGATATATGTACTATTCCGGGATACACAGGATATCTTACCGTTATACTGAGTGATGGATTGAAACACCTTCACCCAACATGGTCCCCTAACAGTGACTCTCTGCTTTTCTGTACATATTCTGACTCATCCTGGGGTCTCTGGAAAGCGGAGTACAGCACGGATAGTATTGCATGTATTTCTTTCTACACCCCATCATTTGATTGCCTGCGCCCTTCGTATTCACCTGATGGACAGTGGATACTATTCCAGGTTAACGACGGCACACAATCAGATATCTGGCTCATCAGCGCAGATGGTTTCAATCCTCATGCCGTTCTTGAAAGCAGTTCTGATGATATACATCCCTGCTGGGGACCAGAAAACGACTGGTTTGCCTTCTCATCGGACAGATCAGGACAATGGGATATCTGGATCAGTGATCTTGATGGCAACCTTGTTCAGATCACTGATGATCCCGGAAAGGATATATACCCTGCCTGGAATCCCGAATACGGCTGGTTTGCCTTTTCGTCGGATAGATTAGGTGGTACAGACAACTATGACATCTTCTCAATAGATGCCCCCAATTTTAAATAGTGACAGGCACTATTTATTTTTTCCACGGTCTTCCTCGTTTTTTAATGGATAAATCATAACCTGTCAGTGCCTCAATTCTAGCGATGAATGATTCATCTCCATATGGTTTTCCTGAAAGGGTAGCTTGTCTGACATGATTCAATTCTCCAGTATCCATTTCCGAAATAAAAATATCATCCCAGCTGGATGTTAGATTCAGTAATCTATCATCATTAACAAGAGGATCACGATAGATTTTCCTCAGAAAATACAAAACACTCGACCACTTATAATCTTCTACGTTTTTAACCATACCTGAACGAACAGGATTTCTATGGATATAACGAGTTACTGCCTGGCAGTGTTTCCAATCCATCGGCATTGAATAAAATCGCTCTCCGAACAGATGGCCTTTCAACCCCATTGACTTATTAAACATCTGTGTATAAGTATGGTGAGCAATTCCGATTGTTCTGGCAAGACTATCTTTCTCTTCTGGAACAGCAACCAGGTGAATATGGTTTTCCATAAGACACCAGCAGCAGAACCGTGTGCCGTATTTTTTTCCCATTTCAGACATAATTCTCAAATATGCGATTTTATCCCTGTCAGTATTGAAGATAGCCATAGATCGTACACCACGCTGCGTTACGTGGTGTGGAACATCGGGAACTACGATTCTTGCTGTTCTAGCCATAATTACAGTTTACTACAAAATGCAGGATAATGCAAGTTTGATTGAAATTTAACATTATTGTACTTATAAATATTATTATACCAATATGATACAAACAATTTAAATAGTGCCTGTCACTATT
>DAOWNO010000109.1 GCA_030642525.1 Candidatus Aegiribacteria sp. | reverse complement strand
GATTGGACTGAATAGCCAGGAAATGCATGAGCTCCTGGAATTATTGAAAAAGGCTGGTATTCCCCCTGAGGAAGCTCTCGATACTCTGAATTCACAGCTTACTTCTCAACTCGGATTCGCAAGAGTGGATGCGGGTAGAGGGGTAAGAGCTGTTCTTCCTGAGATCATACTTGCTTCAGGGAAGAATTTCGAGGAAGTGAGATCTGTGACTGACAATCTCTTCAGCAGGATTGGCCTTGCAGTTGTATCCAGAGCTGAAGTTGAACTTGGCGAATATCTTCTGAAAATTTTTCCCGATGGTTCCTATCACGAAAGAGCACGAATTTTCACTCTCGGAAGCAACAAAGCTGAAAACAGGAAAAACGAAGGTTCAGTTGCCGTTATCTCCGCCGGAACCTCAGACCTTCATGCGGCTGAGGAATCAGCTGTAATTCTGGAGACATTGAATGTAGATATAAATCGATTTTATGATATAGGAGTAGCAGGAATACACAGACTGGGGCATATTCTTCCAGATCTGCGGAAAAGCTCTGTCTGCATCGTCTGTGCGGGAATGGACGCCGCTCTTCCAACTGTAATTGGAGGTTTGTATAAAGGACCGATAATTGCAGTGCCTACATCTACAGGATACGGCACCGCATTCAAGGGAGTTACCGCGCTTCTTTCGATGCTTAATTCATGCAGTCCCGGAATATGCGTAATGAACATCGATAACGGACTTGGTGCGGCGGCAGCCGCGCTTAGAATACTGAGAGGAAACTGTTAGCATGTATCTTGTAACCGGAGGAGCCGGATTCATCGGCAGTAATATTGCAAGGCAAGCGCTGAAAAAAGGAGAGAAAGTCAGAATTCTGGACAATTTCTCAACCGGTCACTGGGCCAACCTGGCTGATATCAGAAATGATATAGAAGTAATAGAAGGTGACATCCGAAGCTATCACATTGTAAGGAACGCTATGGAAAACGTCGAAGTTGTTTTTCATCAGGGAGCGCTTCCCAGTGTTCCGCGTTCAATATCTGACCCGATAACAACAAACGAAGTAAACGTTCAGGGGACTTTGAATATCCTTCATGCGGCACTGGATGCCGGTTGCAGACGGGTTCTTTTTGCCTCTTCCTCCTCCATTTACGGAGATGCTGCTGAACAGGTTAAAACCGAGGATCTTCATGTAAAACCCCTCTCTCCCTATGCCGTCAGCAAACTTGCCGGAGAGAAATATATGCATGTTTTCCATCATATCTACGGGCTGGAAACCGTTGCCCTCCGGTACTTCAACGTCTTCGGCCCCTACCAGGACCCCGACAGTCCCTACTCTGCTGTTATTCCGCTTTTTATCAGAGCCTTCAGTGAGAGAAGAAAACCTGTGATAAACGGAAACGGAGAGCAGTCAAGAGATTTTACTTACATTGCAAATGTAGTCCATGCCAATCTTCTTGCTGCAAATGCTCCGGAAGCTCCGGGAAGAATGTTGAACATAGCATGCGGAGACAGCATTACAGTAAACAGACTGGCGTCCGAAATAGCCCGGTTAACGGACAGGGAAGATATTATTCCCCTTCACGGCCCCGATCGTCCCGGGGACGTGAAGCACAGCAGAGCTGACATTTCTCTCGCTAATAATCTTCTGGGATACGAACCCGTGGTTACTTTTGAAGAGGGTTTGGAAAGCACCGTATCTTTCGTACTTGATAACTCGAAGTAATCTGCAGGAAGTATCGGCGGGAGTAACAGGATGGTTCATGCGCAAAGGCTGAGACAGCTTCTTCACAAGCGGACAGTTTTCCTCGATGGCGCGGTCGGAACAGAACTGATCAATCGTGGAATGCCGCCCGGTGTATCAGCCGAGAAGTGGGCTTCCATGCATCCTGATGTTCTCAGGTCAATTCACCGGGACTATGCTGATGCTCTCGCTGATATCGTGCTTACTTGCACCTTCGGAGCAACTGCGGCAAAACTTGGAGCCGAGAATGTCCGGCGCTTGAATACTCAGCTGGCACAGCTGGCTATTGATGAAGTTGGAGACAGAGTCCTGGTTGGCGCCAGTATCGGACCCACTGGAAACATGATTCATCCATCGGGAAGCATGACCTGGAAGGACGCCTATACTCTCTTCAAGGATCAGGCTGAGGTTCTGGCTGAAACCGGCATCGACATATTCTTTCTTGAGACTTTCTCCGACCCAAGAGAGCTGAAAGCAGCGATTCTAGCTGTAAAAGACGCTGATCCCGATGCATTCATATCAGCACAGATGGCCTTTGGATCCAGAGGTTTGTCTCTTTCTGGAACTTCACCCGCAGCACTTGCTCTTCTGATGAACCAGCTTCCTGTTGACGCTGCTGGAGCGAACTGTTCGACAGATCAGGAAGAATTACTGCTTGTAATACAGGAGCTGGCTCGTTTCTGCGAAAAATGGATAACTGTTGAGCCGGGCGCAGGCCTGCCGGTTAATGGAAAGTACGAAATGACTCCTGACGGGGTTGCTGAATGGATGGAGAATTTCACCCGGAGTGGAGCCTCCATAATCGGAGGATGCTGTGGAACCAGCCCCGCGCATGTACAGAAATACACTTCAATTTCATACAGACTCCCTGCTGAAAAGGTTAACACTGAAAAGTTCCATGCCCTGACTTCAATTGACCGTATCGTTCCTATTAAAGAACGGATGCTTACTGTTGGTGAATCCATCAATCCCACAGGAAAGAAACGATTACAGAATTCGCTTTCAGAGGGTGATTTTTTCGGTGTTGTCTCACTCGCACGTATGCAGGGAAGAGCGGATGTAATAGATGTCAATCTCGGTCTGGAGGAAATGCTTCCCGAGGGGCTTATTCATGAGATCTTCAGCCGCCTGTCCCTTGGATCACCTCTTTCCGTTGATCTGTCTGATCCTTTGAATATCGAAGATGCCTTCAGTGAACTCGGAGGAATCGGTATTCTAAATTCCCTTACAGCATCAGAGGATTACATACTGAACAGAGTTGATACTCTCCTTCGCCATGGCGGGTACGCTGTTCTTCTTCCGATAGACGAAGAAGGTCCTGGAGAAACTCCCTTCGACCGGCTGCTGAAAATTGAAAAAGGCATTTCCATCCTTAAGAAAGCGGGTTTCCCGGAGGATAGAGTAATCGCAGATCCTGTTGTGTCCCCTGTCAGTACCGGCGCTGATTTCGGAATAACTCTGGAAACCCTCAAACTCCTGAAGGAAAGAGGGCTTCTGACGATTGCCGGTATCTCCAACATCTCCCATGGACTTCCTGAACGGAGCAGCATCAATGCCGCTCTTCTGGCTGTGCTGGCTGTGCATGGACTCGACATCGCTATCATCGATGTGCTTGATTCGACGGTGCTGGGTGTTCACAGAAGTTCTCAGATACTTCTTGGCAACCTCGAACCGGTCGAGAGAAGACTGCCTGAACTGGATGCACAGGGAATATCTCCGGATTTCATGGGAATACTCAGGAAAAACATCATTATAGGTGATAGAAGACAGACGGAGTCAGCAGGAAGAGAACTTCTTGAAAGCGGTGTACCCGCGAGTGAGATCCTTGAGAAAGGCCTTGCCGGCGCCATGGAGAAGGTTGGAGATCTCTACAGCAGGAAAAAGCTGTTTCTTCCTCATCTTATCGCGGCAGCAGGAGCATCAAAAACCTTAACGACCCTTCTTAAACCGCACCTTGATAAGGATGAAACATTGGAATGCCGAGGCAAAATAATCGTGGCTTCTGTCAGAGGTGATATACACGATATAGGAAAGAATCTCGTCGCTCTTTTCCTTGAGAACGCGGGTTTTGAAATTATCGACCTTGGAAAAGATGTTCACACAGATGTCATCGTTGAGAAAGCTGAGGAAACCGATGCTGATATCATCGTTCTATCGGCGCTCATAAGCACAACAGCTCCTGAGATGGAAAAAGTAGTATCTCTTGTGAAGAAGAAAAACCTCAAAGCCCGCGTTTTAGTAGGAGGCGCTGTAATCACGGAGGATTACGCTAAATCAATCGGCGCTGATGGATATGCCCGTGACGCCTATCGAGCGGTTGAAAAGGCAAAGCGTCTGGTGCCACCCACCAATAAACAGCGCAAATAAGCGGTATCACATAGCAGAGTGACCTGGACTCATTTCAATGAATTTGCATGATTTTTTCGATGTCGTTTTTAACAGTGGGTGGCACCGATTGCGCGTGTTTCTATGATCATGATTCTGGCATTTTTCGAAGAATCATTCTGGAAGTGATATCTCTCATGAGGATTAACTATGACGGTATCGCCCTCTCCAAGCATGTGCATCGATCCATCACCGTCCATGAACATCAATTCCCCCCGGAGAAGAGTAATTATCCTCTGACTGTCGTACTCCCGTCTGGGAACCCTTCCTTCAGGACGGATTGTAAGTACCCTCACAGTGCAACTGTTACATCCCTGTGCGGGGCCGGCAATTATTCGCGAAGTGGTGTTTTTATAACCTGCATCCATCTCACGCTTTGTCCTAACTGATTTCGCGAGGAAGATATTCGCCATGACGCTACCTGCCAGGTCCATAAGTCAGGGGTGAGCCAATTGAGACAGTCCATCTTTCATTCCATTCCGTTGACCATCCCAAGCTGATGACTGCCGGTCCCATCGGCGTTCTCATTCCGACTGAAAGTCCAGTTCCCCCCGTTAATTCCCCGTCCTTGATTTCAACCGGGGACTCCCAATCCCATGCTGCTCCAGTCTCAACTGACAGGAAGAAAGGACCATTCAGATCCCTTCTGAAGCAGACGGTTCCAGCCAGTCTCTGCCGGGCCGGAAGGGAATTCCATGGCATTCCGGGAATGGATCTTGATGCGGTAAGTCTGCTATCCTGCCAGTTCCATGTTGTTCCACCAAGCAGTTGTCCCCAGGATGTGAACAGCACTGTTCCCTTCCTGAGAAACGGAAAGGCTGATTCGAAATCATAATTAAGGCACGAATGCTTACGAGATCCAAGTGGTGCCCAGTAGAATCTTATCTTCAGTCTGATACCTGACCTCGGATTCACCGGATCGGACATGGTTTCGTTTATGTGACTTATGAACACAAATGGAAATCCCTCAGGATCACCGGAGCCATACCGATGAAGAATTCCGGAGACACCTAATTCGGTCAGTCCGGACCATCCGGCTGAGAAACCCTGTGCAGCGCTTGCTGAAACCATTGTTGATACTCTGTCATAAACGGTTTTATCCCTTTCAAAGAACTTTGCCTTCATCTGCCAGGCGGTAATCGAGTAATCGGTAATCCAATTCCGGTTTCCTGAAGAAAGGTCAAGCAGACGGATCTCACCGAAGGAATACCTGTCCCCTCCCCCAATGCTGAAAATGAAGTGATCTCCTGCTTTCAGGAAATCGAGATGTCTGTAAGTAAACCTGGCATCTAATCCGAATTCGTCACAGTATGTCATCCCTATACCAACAGATGAAGGTTCTCTCTCTCTGAATGTATAGATCAGGTCAACAAATCCTGAATCAACTGAAGGTTCCAGCCTGTAATCAACTCTGTCGAAAAGATCGGACGCATACAGTTTTTCAGCAGCTTCCCTGAGCGTATCGGTGGATGCTTCGTCACCTGTTTCGAGTATTAACCAATCGTAAACAACGCTTTCCGATACGTTCTCAAGACCGTTGAGATGCACATTGCTTATCATGTAGTGCGGCCTGGGATTAACCAGGAAGCCATGATGGCCGGATCTTCTGGGTATTTCAGGATGCTTGCGCAGGTATTCAAGCATCTGGTTGTAACCCAAATTTATAAGAGTATCAGCAGCTTCACTTGTGAAAGCATAGCTTTTCGCCCCGTGGAGATCAGGTCTGAAATAGTAATCCGCTTCCACCCGGTATAGATCATTCACCCTATTTGACAGGGCGCTGTAAGTAAGAGTTCCAATCTGAATCATTGTCGGGTTCTGGGGAATTTCAGGGCTTCCGGATGAGATGTCCACCGCGAGAACCGAATATTCCCATGTATCTTTCGCGACATCCACCGGAATGTTGTCGCCGACTCCTCCGTCAACAAGAAGCATCTCTCCCATTCTCACTGCCGGAAATACAGCAGGTACAGCCATTGAACTCAGCTGGCATATCGACAGGTTTCCGGATGAATGAACTATCCGGGAGCGGCTGACCAGATCAAAGGCTACGAGTCTGAGTGGAATCGGAAGAGAATCGAAATTCATTCCGCTTTCAACCTGAACCGGACCTGTAAGAGATGAAAGAAGTGAAGCAACCCGCTGAGTTGAAATCGCGCTGCGCGGAAGTACTGGTCTAAATCCTTTTAAGTGAAGTGTAAGGATATTATGCGATCGAGATAAACGCAGGGGCAGCATTGTGAGCCTGCTGTCCGGCGCAGAGGAGAACATCCAGGTCCAGTCAGCATTTCTGACCAGGGAATCTATGAAGGAAGGAGAATATCCGCTGGAGTAGAGCCCTCCAATAAGAGAACCCATACTGGCTCCGGTGACTGTTCGAACCAGGACTCCTTCCTCTTCCAGAGCCATAAGAACACCCACATGAGCAAAACCGCGGGCGCCGCCACCAGACAGAACAAGCGAAATCCCATCGGACGGATCAAACCGCATAACACTGAGGATGATTAGCATCAATTGCTGAACAAACATTATGCCATACCCTTTACATAGGGAACTAAAAACTGTATTCTAATGTTCAATCGATAATTAAACAATTTAATATTCATACTTACAATTCTAACCAACTCCGTGCGAAAGGAGAAAGGCATGAAATCTATTATCTGTCTATTGTTGCTCATCACAGGAGCAGCGCTGGCAACCGGTCTGAATATTTTGGAATCCGGAGCAGACGGTATCGTTTTTGAACTCACCGCTTCTCAACCCGAGTTCAAAACCCTGAACATC
>DAOWNO010000057.1 GCA_030642525.1 Candidatus Aegiribacteria sp. | reverse complement strand
TCCTCAAATCTCCGAGTATTCTATCTCAGCTGCGAGCCCCTTCTGCTCAATGCACATTATCGGACAAGCTCCTAGTACAGGTCGTATCGAACGAGACGTCCGTCAAGCCTGCCGTTTCTAAGAGGTTTTTTCGAGGTTGCTCTCAGACCGATTTTTTTAATAAGATCTCGTTTTCCAAAGTAGATGTAAACGATCGAACCCTTGCATTTCTGTTTTAGAAAGTCACCAAGTTCTTTCATAAAAGCACCCATGTTCCCATGATTCTGAAGGCGCAATCCATATGGAGGATTTGTAATTATTGTTGAGTTTGAAACATCACTCAGATCCTGGTATCGCGATGTATTCAATTCAATCCTGTTTCCTGAAGGAAGCTTACAGCAGTTGCCTGAAGCAACTGTTACCGTTTCATGAGAAATATCGCTGCCAAGGATCAGTCCTTCAGGAAGTGTCCTGATTAAGGAGTTTATTCCCCGCCGGATTTCCTTCCATTGCTCCTTTCTGAATTCCGGCATGCATTCGAATCCGAATCTGCTGCGTAGATAACCTGCGGGTATATGACAGTAATTCATCAAGGCCTCACAGAGCAGAGTTCCGGACCCGCACATTGGATCGATCAGCCTGGTGGACCCATCCCAGCCGGAAAGGTGTATGATTGCAGCCGCAAGAGTTTCCTGCATGGGCGCTTCGACGGATTTTTTCCGGTATCCCCGTCGATGAAGAGAGCCCCCTGAAGTGTCAAGACGGATGGATGCCCTGTTGCGATGGACCCGGAGCCCCAGCCAGACGTCCGGAGTTTTTGTATCAACGTCGGGACGGCGCCCCTCCCTTTCCATGAACCAGTCGGCAATCGCGTCTTTGAGCTTGAGCGCAGCATACTGCGAATGTTTGATGTTTGAGTCGGATACATTGGCGAATATTGCAAATGTCTTCTCCGGTGACAGAATCTGAGACCAGTCCATGGATGATGCTGTTTTATAGAGATATCTGTCACTATGACAATCAAATGTGAGCAGTGGAGCAAGGATTCTTGTAAAGAATTTTGATTGGTAATTGATCCTGTAGAGCGTTTCCATGCCGGCTCCGAAGAACATCCCGCGGTACGCCTGTTTAGGGTCGGTTGCCCCGAAAGATACGAGTTCTTCCTTGCCCAGTTCTTCCATACCGTCGGCAATAAGTCCGAAGAAACGCCCGGTTTTTTGATATTCGAACAGAATTCACCACCTTCACAAAAAAAGAAATGTCTTTCGGATAGAATACCGGCAGCAGGTAATATTAATGAAATTCTATCAGATGAGAACTGCTCTTGACCGTAAATCAGTTAACTGATAATAATGGAGCCTGAATTAAAATGTTTGGAGGTGTAGAATGATTATGGTTGCATTTTCTCTCTGGAGTGCAGCATTTGGCAATGGAGAACTCATCCCGGCTCTGTATACCGTTGACGGGGAAGACATATCTCCTCCGCTGGAATGGGTATGTGATTTCGAAGTTGAGACATTCGCCCTTATATGTGAGGATCCGGACGCGCCGGTTGGAAACTGGATTCACTGGGTGATTTACAATATACCCGGAGATCAGAGAGAACTGGATGAAGGAATTCCCACAGACCCGGAACTCGGGAACGGGACCATACAGGGAAGCAACGGATGGGGAAGCATCGGGTACAGGGGGCCTGCTCCTCCTTCAGGTAAACACAGGTATTTCTTTACACTGTATGCTCTTGAAGGACATCTTCACCTTGCGCCTGGAGCGACTGCGGAAGAACTGAGAGAAGCCATTGAGGGCAACATTATTCAGCAGGTCAGATTCATGGGGGAGTACTCGCGGCAGTAAGTAATACTCTGAGGTTAGTCGTCGCTTACCTGTTCAACTACCTCTACATTCCAGAATGAGGGCAGAGTTTCACCGATGAGACCTTCATCCATTTTCTCGACCCGTTCCAGGGGAACTCCATGAATATTCCGTGAATGAGCCAGATCGGAATCACATTTAATACTCACAACTTTTACATCGTGTCCGTAAGCTTTTGCGAGGTTGTAATAGGGTGAAATTTCCCAGGCTCTGATCGCGGTGTTGTCAACAACAATGACGAGGTGTTCATTTTCTGTCTCATCTTTGTGAGATATCAGGATTTCAGCAAAACATTTCAGGCAGGATTCATGTGCTTCAGAAATAAACAGGCAGTCAAATTTATAAATTCCCGCTTCATCAAGAAAATAGTTATCGGCTGAACATATGAACGCATCCGGGATATTGTTCCGTATCCAGGTGGTCTTCCCCGCACCAGGAAGCCCTCGCATAATAAATACTTTTGCCAACCAGACTTCCTTCCGGGCTTGAACTGAAACACATCTAACAGATAAGTTCTGTCAGTCCTCTATTACGTTCAGAATTTCGAGGAACTTATCGTAATGCAGAGCCTGCCAGCTCTCCGCTTCCAGCGCTCCTTCAGCTCTGGAAATAAGAGAAACTTTGTGAGCAGTCTCCACGTCCGGAGCTTCGTAGATATCCATGAAGTCATAGGGGCCCAGTATGGCGTAGTGCGCAATCCACTTGATATCCGGGCAGGTTTCCCGGACTTTTTTCAGCCAGGTCTTTCCCATTTTCTTTCTGTTTTCAGCGTTGTGCAGACTGCTTGGATGATGTCGAGTCATCAATACGAAAGTAGGCATTTTTTCACCTCCATTTAACCTCTGCATTAATTGTGTTACAAAAGAGAGTCAATGGCAAGTAGGCATCATGCTCCAAAAACGTAATACAACAATGAAAGTGCCGATAGAACCCATATACCTGACGGAATCTCTCGAAATTTTCCCGTTACCGTTTTCATAAGCGGATATACTATAAATCCTGCAGTCATTCCGACTCCGAGATTGTAAGTAAAACTCATAAGGACAATCACCAGGAAAGCGGGGGCAAGTTCTGTCATATCGTTGAAATTCAGTTCCAGAATCGGTTTGAGCATCAGCATTCCCACTACAATCAATACCGGACCGAACGCACACGCGGGAACTGAAGTGAGAATCGGTGTAAAGAACAGAGCCGCAAGAAACAGCAGCGATGTGACTATAGCGGTAAAGCCTGTTTTTCCTCCTTCCTCGATTCCAGCAGCTGACTCAATGTATGTACCTGTGGTGGTGGTTCCCAGAACAGCTCCCGCTACCGTTGCCAGTGCATCACATAGCATGGGCTTTTCTATTTCGGGAAGGTTCCCGTTCTCGTCAAGAAGTTTTGCCCTGTAGGACAGTCCGATCAGTGTACCCATTGTGTCAACGAAATCCATCACGAAAACGGTTAGAAGAACCGATATGAAACCCCATGATAGAGCACCGCTCAGATCAAACTTCATGAAAATTCCTGATATTGAAGGAGGCATGCTCACAATACTGTCAGGTAGAGACGCGACACCTGTGATGAAAGCGCCTGCCGTGGCAGCGATAATACCTAACAGAAGCGCTCCTTTTACTTTGAGAGCAAGCAGAACAATCATCAGGAGGAGTCCGCCAATGGATATCAGAACTGTCGTACTTTTGACATCTCCAAGAGCAAGCGGTGCTCCAGGGGTTCCCATCGTGACCAGTCCAGTGTCGTTAAGACCAATGAAACAGATGAACAGACCTATACCTACAGCAAAGGCGATTTTCAGACATGCTAGAATGGCATTTGCGAGCCAGCTTCTGGCACCAATGAGAGTAAGGATGGTGAAAAGTACACCGCCTATAAAGATCGCGCCGAGTGCTGTCTGCCATGAATAGCCGAGTACGCCAACAACTGTATATGCGATGAAGGCATTCTCTCCCATGTATGGAGCAATCGCGAATGGCCGTTTCGCGTATAACCCCATAAGCATTGTTCCGATGAATGCACTGAGAACGGTAACAACCATGGAAGGACCTTCAGGAATTCCCGCCGCCTTCAGTATAGCAGGGTTGACTACAATGATATAAGCCATTGTCAAAAAAGTAGTGATGCCTGCCAGAGTCTCAGTTTTCCATGTAGTACCCAGCTCATCAAATTCGAAAAATTCACGCAGTTTCATTTTACCCTCCTGCATATTTAACACATGAACGTTCCCTCACTTCATAGAAATATCTAAATATCCCCTGAATGAAAAGAGTGAAATATTTAAGTTGCATTTAATGACATTCTCACATAGATTATTTCCAGGATGGTTATTTCCTGTGAAGGAGTTATTACGATGGATGCGGAAAGATCTTTTCAGGCACGCTGGGGCACACTTCTTAAAGTACTCAGTCTCTTTATTATTCTTGTAATCACAGGAGTGCCGGGCTGGCTTCTTCTGTCAAAAGACTGTACAGCAACAGAAACGATTCTATACTGTTCAATCCCGATTATTGTTCTTTTCATCACCCTGCTTTTCACTGTAAGAGGGTATGTGATCAAAGGCAATACTCTAGGAATAAAGAGACTTCTATGGGAAACGGAGTTTGACCTTTCTTCTCTTGTGTCTGTCTGCCGCGACCCAAAAGCCATGACCGGTTCAATCAGAACCATGGGTAACGGGGGACTTTTCAGTTTCTCCGGGAGGTACAGAAGCAGGAAACTTGGTCCCTTCCGAGCTTTTGTCACTGATTTCAGAAACTGCGTGGTCCTGAAACTTGCTGAACAGGTTATTGTTGTATCACCTGATAATCCTGAAATGTTCGTGGAAATCCTGAATAACATACAGAGCGCTTCACGCTGACCAGCCTGCGGAATGTCTGGAGTTGAATAACATGGAAATAGAGCGTCCAGCCTGTGCAAAATGTCCTTATCCCTCTGAAGAACGTCTGTGTTCAACACAGTCGGGAAAAGCCCTGCCATCATGCCCGACTGCTGACACCGAACTTCTTGAAAAAGCACATATCGAATTCGAGAATCAATATATCAGAGAATTTGCAAGGCAGGCTTCAATTCAGGAAGGTGACGGTTACAGAAACAGGAACCCTAAGAATACATGTCCTGAACCCGGTAAGCCGCGGCTTCTTGAGATAGTTGAATTCGCAGGAAAAATGGGCTTTATTAAGCTGGGACTTGCCTTCTGCACAGGTCTTTTCCGGGAAGCGGGAGTTGTAGAGAAATTTCTGTCTGCGAAAGGTTTTGAGGTTGTCTCGGTGATCTGCAAGGCAGGGCGGATACAGAAGGAATTCATAGGAATAAAAGACAGTGAAAAAATCAGGCCGGGAACAGATGAATCGATGTGCAATCCTATATTTCAGGCTATGGTTCTTAATAAAGCGGAAACGGAATTCAATATTATGATGGGTTTGTGTGTTGGACATGATTCCCTGTTTCTGAAATACTCGGATGCTCTCTGCACTGTCCTTGCCGCAAAGGATCGTGTGTCAGCGCACAATCCTCTTGCAGCGGTCTATACTCTGGACAGCTATTATCGATATCTAAAGGAAGACTAACCCGCATATTTCAGACCTGGTGAAATATGCAGGGATATCCGGCCGTTTCTGCTATATCAAGCAGTTCCTCGCGGTGTTTTTGAACAACATCCGAATCGGCCTTCGAGTATCTAACGGTAAATTTGTATCCATCAGTAATAACGCGAAATTTTCCCTGTACTGATGGTCGAATCGGAGCTTCCATCTTTTCTACAAGTTCAACAAGTTCCGGTGTAATCGAGCACTCGTTAACAATCCTTGTAGCAAGACATGAATCTGGCGGTTTTATTTTTCCGAAGGCTGCAAGTGTGACGGCCATTTTACAGATGTCCGCCTTTCCCATTCCAGCTTCAAGGAACGGATGAATAATTCCGTATTCCTCTGCAGCTTCCAGACCAGGTCTGCATTCCTCGAGATCATCAGTATTCGTGCCATCCATTACCGCAGAGTATCCAAGAGATCGAGCTTTCCCCTTGAGTTTCCCGTAAACTTCCCGTTTACAGATATAGCAGCGTTCAGGTGTGTTGTTTATGAAAGCGGGATTATTCATCAGATTCACATCAACAAAAATCGATTCAATTCCGATTTCAGCGGCAACTCTTTGAATAGAATCTCTGTAGAATCCAGCAAGAAAAGGGGAATTCGCAGTCAGTGAGATAATATTCTCCGAATCAAGAACATCAGCTGCAGCTCTCAGAAGGATTTCGCTGTCAGTACCTCCGGAGAAGAGGATCGCACAGCGAGGTGTATCAAGCAGAAATCTCTTCAGCGAAACCGGTACGACCATGATCGCTCCTCTGGCTTAGACTGTGTCCTGCCGATTATAATATGATGAGTATATATGAATGTCCTTGATAAATAAGGTGGCCAATGAGAATAGCTGTTTTCGATCCTTTCTGCGGTGCTTCCGGGAACATGATTCTCGGAGCTCTAATTGATGCTGGTGCAGATCAGTCAGATTTGAATGACATGCTTTCAAAGCTTAATTTGAATGGCTGGAAAATCACAACGGAAACAGTTCTAAAAAAAAGCCTCACAGGAATTTATGTCGATGTGCAGATCCCACTCGAAACCGAATCAAGGGGGCTTCGAGACATTGAAAAAATAATCAGGAACGCAAACTTGCCTGAATCGGTTACCGAGAATAGTCTTAAATCGTTTCAGAAGCTTGCCGAAGCGGAAGCGGAAGCTCATGGGATACCTGCAAACGAAGTTCATTTTCACGAAACAGGCGCTATGGATGCCATAATCGATATCGTGGGAAGCTTCTGCTGCCTTCATCTGCTTGAAATTGACAGGGTTTTCTCCTCTCCCGTTGCAACTGGAACAGGAACGGTAACCTGCGCTCACGGTGTTCTGCCGGTTCCGTCTCCGGCAACACTATCTCTTCTCAGAGGAATTCCCACATATCCTTCCGGCATCAGATCTGAACTGACAACACCCACCGGCGCAACCATACTCGTCACCGCGGTTGAGTCATGGGATACTCCTCCCCCCCTGATTCCAGTCAGCTCTGGAATGGGCGCCGGCACATTCGATCTGGAAAGACCCAATCTGCTTCGCGTTACGATCGGGGCTCAGGCAGGGAGTATCGGATGTAACCATGATAATTGCATGGAATTAAAAACAATCCTGGACGATATGGATATGAGAATATGGCCTGACACTTCTGATCTTATTCTCGAATCCGGAGCTTTTGACTGTTATGCGGCAATGTGTATCGGCAGAAAAGGAAGACCTGCAATCGAGGTAACTGTTCTTTGTCCCTTCACTATGAAAGACGATGTCATTGAATGTATTTTCCGCAATACAACAACTCTGGGAATAAGGATTCGGGAAACAGAAAGGGCTGTCCTTGAAAGGGATTTCATTGATGTGTCAACAGAATTCGGTACTATTCCTGTCAAAACAGGTATCTTTAAAGGTGAAGTAATACACATGGAACCCGAATATGAAGATTGCGCGAAAGCGTCAAGAATTCATAATGTTCCCGTGCAGACTGTTATAACAGCGGCAAGAATTGCGGCTGATAAGTTGAAAAAGGGGAGATGACTTTTTTGAAAGACTATTCGAAAGACCTTCCCATGACATCTCTTGGTCGGAAGAAAATACGATCAACAGTGCTGTTCCTTCTGGTACTTGTAGCAACAGCTTTCCTGATCAGTTTCCTTTTTTCTCTCAGTCCGGAATCTCCCAGCGAGAGTATTCTTTCAGATGTTGATGATTTCCCGAGTGATCACATCTGGTTTAACAGCAGTGAACCCCTGAGTATCTACAACCAGCTCAGAAGACATGTAGTCGTTGTTTTCTTCTGCAGGATGTCCACTCTTTCAGATGTTCAGCATTTTGCATTGCTTCAGGAAATTCAAACAGAATTTGAAGAACAGCCATTTGTTGTGGTAATTGCATTGGAAACAACCGAAACCTCCATCGAAGAACTGGAAAGCATCGTTAATGACTGGGGCATTGATTTTCCTTTGATCGTTGATAACAGAGGAATCGTATCCAGCAGGTTCAATGTAAGATCATATCCTTCCTTGCTGGTTCTTGACTCTCAGGCAAGGGTCTCCGCCAGATTCTACACAGGATGGGAACAGGCCGATCTGAAAGGTATCGTTGATGACCTTCTTCATCTGGAGGGAGCCATGCGATTCTCTCCGGGTCCTGTTTTCAGACCGGATGGAGAATCGTTCATCCCGAATTCACTCAGGGCAGAGTCCTGACCGGTTTGAATTTCTCAAGCAATCTTTCGCGGGAAAGTATTATCCGAATCCTTGAGGGTGAAGTACCCGATTCTGAGTTGTTTGAGGCGGCCAGAGCTGTTCTTCATAAATCAGCAGGTTCCGGTGTGTTTCTCAGGGGAATTATTGAACTGTCAAATAACTGCAGGAAGAACTGCTTCTACTGCGGACTCAGAAGAGACAACATAACCTTCTCACGATATACGATTCCTTTTGATGAAGTTATCAACGTACTTGAATCGGGATACGCAAAAGGGCTGCGCTCTTTTCTGCTTCAATCCGGGGAACTGCTGGGAGCTTTGCATATCAACCATGTAGAGAAGATCCTCCGCTGGGTTTCCAGAAACCTTGAAGGTGTCAGGATGGTTCTTTCAATGGGAGAGCTTCCATTCGGGATTCTGGAAAGACTGAAAGAGGCCGGCGCCCACAGGTATCTTTTAAGAATTGAGGCCTCTGCGGAGGAGATCTATGAAAAGTTTCACCCTGACGATGGTCTTCACGAATACGATGACCGCCTCCGTTCTCTTCAGATGATCAGAGCATCAGGCTGGCAGACAGGAACTGGCGTCCTTATCGGCCTGCCGGGGCAGACTGCTGAAAATCTGGCCGATGATCTGCTGTTCATGAAAGAAATGGATATTGATATGTGCGGTATGGGACCCTATCTTGAGCATGAACAGACACCTCTCTGGAAAAGGCGCGGTGAACTCAGCCGATGGGAGGAAAGGGAGATTCTGACATTGCGGATGATCTCGCTGCTGAGGATACTGCTTCCAACAATAAATATCGCTGCCACTACAGCTTTGCAGACTCTTGACCCTGAAGGTCTTGAAAAGGGTCTCACGGCAGGAGCGAATGTTGTGATGCCGAATCTCACTCCGATGAAATACAGAAAAAATTACAATCTTTATCAGGGTAAAGTGCATGTGGAAGATACTCTGGATGAAATTATGAAAATACTGGAGAATCGTTGCAGCTCAATTGGAAGAAATGTTGATCTCGGAAATCCCGGGGATCCGCTTCATTTTACGAATAGAATGAAAGAAC
>DAOWNO010000253.1 GCA_030642525.1 Candidatus Aegiribacteria sp. | reverse complement strand
GTTAGCTCTAATCCGGCTTCCGGGAATATCACGCTTTCATATTCGATTCCCGAAACCTGTACTGTAAGAATGAGAGTCTACGCCTGTGATGGAAGGCTGGTAAGTTCTCCCGTTAATGGTGAGATCGATTCCGGTGATCATGAAATCATTCTGGAAAACCTGTGCAGTGGAATTTATCACTGCGTGATCGCCGCTGGAGAACTCAGGGATACGGTCAGTGTAGTGTTGTTGAACTGAACGATATAATTAAGTAAATATCCTGTAATTAATATAATGATAATGTCAAAATACAAGGTTTGACCCTATTCCCATTCGATGGTGCCGGGGGGTTTTGATGATATATCATAGACTATTCTGCTCACACCTTTAACTCTGTTCACGATAGCTGATGAGATCCGGGCCATATGCTCCGGAGACATTCTGTACCAGTCCGCAGTCATACCGTCCGTTGATGTTACCGCACGAAGGGCGATTACTCTGTCATAGGTACGCTGGTCACCCATTACGCCAACGGTTCTTACCGGAAGCAGTACGGCGAATGCCTGCCATATCTCGTTGTACAAATTGTTATCCAGCAGATAATCTATGAAAATCCTGTCGGCTTCCTTAAGTATATCCAGATCCTTACTGTTGACATCACCGAGTATTCTGACAGCAAGTCCGGGTCCGGGGAACGGATGCCGCGCAACCATCAGTTCAGGGAGTCCGAGCTCACGTCCGAGTACTCTGACCTCATCCTTGAACAGTTCTCTAAGTGGTTCGAGAAGCTTCAGGTTCATTCTTTCGGGAAGTCCGCCGACATTATGATGGCTCTTTATTGTGGCTGATGGCCCGCGAAAGGAAATACTCTCGATGACATCCGGATATAGTGTACCCTGCGCAAGATGTGTCACTCCATCTATTTCCGAGGAAGCTGCTTCAAACAGCTCAATGAACACCTTGCCGATTATCTTTCTTTTCTTCTCAGGATCTGTTACACCTTCAAGAGCTTTAAGGAAATCATCTCTTCCATCGATAACCATCAATGGCATTCTAAAGTGATCCCGAAAGGTTTTAACCACCGATTCCCTCTCCCCTTTTCTGAGAAGACCATTGTCTACAAAAATCGGAATGAAGCGGTCCGGAATGGCTTCGTGCAGCAAAGCGGCAACAACAGATGAATCAACACCACCGGATAATCCGAGAATTACCTTTCCTCCCTCCGGCAATTCATTGCGTATCATCGCAGCAGCACTCTTTCGGAAAGTTTTCATATCCCAGTTTTTGCTCAGTTCCGAAACATGAAACACGAAATTTTCGAGCAGCTGTTTTCCAAATTCTGTATGATTAACTTCCGGATGGAACTGCACACCAAATCTTTGCCTTTCTGTATCCTCCATCGCAGCAATGGGAAGAGTATCTGTGTGAGCAGCAATTCTGTACCCCTCCGGTACCTCAACAACCCTGTCACCATGGCTCATCCATGCCTGAAGACCGGTTTCGATACCTTTGAAAAGAGCTGCTCCCCTTTCCGGATAAAGCCTGGCGGGACCATACTCTCTGTCATGTCCTCCTTCAACCCTGCCGTTTTCATGCAGGGCAAGCAGCTGCATGCCGTAGCAGATGCCCAGAACAGGAAGGTCGGCTTTAAACAGTTCAGGATCAGGATGAGGAGAATCGTCATCGTAAACGCTTGAGGGTCCGCCGGAAAGGATCAGCGCACCCGGATGCATCTTCATCACCCTCGAAAAAGGAGCATTTCCGGGAATGAGTTCGCAATAAACACCCATTTCCCTTATCCGGCGCGCGATGAGCTGATTGTACTGCGAGCCGAAATCAAGTATTGCTACTCCTCCGGGAACCATGATATCTCCTTACAGTGTATTATCTTCATCCTTGTTAATTTCATTCCGCCTCGGTGGCTCTTCTGGATACTCGCCATCAAAGCATGCGGTGCAGTAATCATCCGGATCATGAGCAGTGACACATCCGAGCATACCATCCTTCGAGAGATACTTGAGACTGTCCAGTTCCAGTTGATCGGCGATCTCATCCACCGAATAATTTCGAGCAATGAGGGCTGACGGTTCGGGAAAATCGATTCCGAAGTAGCATCCGTACCTGTGAGGCGGGCAGCAGACCCTCATATGGATTTCCTTCGCTCCCGCTTCACGGAGTGCCCTTATCCTTGCGCGGCTGGTTGTTCCTCTGACGATACTGTCCTCGACAACACATAACCTTTTCCCTTTGACAGCTTCCGGAATAGGCTGGAGCTTCCTCATTACCATGGCTGCCCTTTTTGCTGAACTCGGATTGATGAATGTCCTGCCGATGTAGTGATTTCTTGTGAAGCACATGTCGAAGGGCAGATTAAGCTCCCTTGCAAAACCGAGCGCGGCGAACATTCCGCTGTCAGGCACCGGAGCTACAAGATCACATTTAACGGGAAACTCCTTCGCCAGCTGTCTTCCCATCGCGATTCTTACAGAGTAAACGCTGTCTCCAAAAATGTAGCTGCCCGGTCTGGCAAAATAGACATGCTCAAAAATGCACTGGGCAAGTCCTTTCCTTGAGTTGAACAGTTTTTCATCCAAGCCAAAACGCTCAGATTCCAATTCATCTCCGCCATGCGCTATGAACAGGATTTCTCCGGCTTCGATCTCTCTTACATACTCAGCGCCGCAGACCGAAAAAGCGATTGTCTCGCTTGCGATTATCCATCCGCCGTCCCGGAACCTGCCAAGATTTAGCGGTCTGAAACCCAGTGGATCCCTCACCGCGAACATTCCTTCGGGTGTCATAATGAGAAGACAGTAGGCACCACAAAGTCTGCGAAGCGCAATCTCAAGAGCTTTTCTAACATTGAATCCGGTATTCTTCAACTCGCGTGACATCAGATGAAGCACTACTTCAGTATCTGTATTTGTCATAAAGATAGCACCTTGACGCTGAAGCTCCTGTCTGAGCGAAAAAGCGTTGCTGATAGTACCATTGTGAGCAATGCCGACCTGGATTCCGGCCATCCTTACAAGAATGGGCTGGGCATTGATAACATCTGTTCCACCGAAAGTACCGTACCTGACATGCCCCATTACCGCGCGGATTCCGGGATTGCTCCAGTCGGCCGGCAAATCGGACATGGCTTCGGTGACCGTGCCATTTCTTTTATGGAGTTTCATTCCCTCTTCATAATCGCACAGAATCCCGGCAGCTTCCTGACCACGGTGCTGCATTGCAAGCAGCCCTTCAGCGACAAGCGCAACTGATTCTCCGTAACGACCGGTAACACCGCATAATCCGCAGTATTCTCTGATTTCAGACACTCGCTCTCCTTTTTGCAGCACATATGAAGGCATCGAATAAGGGATTGGATTTGAGAGGAGTGGACGTGAATTCAGGATGAAACTGGCAGGCTACAAACCATGGATGATCAGATCTTTCAATTATCTCAATAAGAGTTCCGTCAGGAGAAACACCTGAATAGATAAGACCGCTTTCTCCAAGTATCTCTCTGTATTCATTGTTGAACTCGAAGCGATGTCTATGTCTTTCAGAGATGTCTTTCTGTCCATAAGCTTCAAACGCTTTTGACTCCTTAAGAAGCCTGCACGGGTAAAGACCCAGGCGCATTGTCCCGCCTTTTTGTGTAACGGTTTTCTGTTCCTCCATGAGATGAATCACAGGATCGGAGCAGTCAGGTGAGAATTCAGAACTGTTAGCGTCCGGCATTCCCGCAAGATTGCGGGCGGTTTCTATTACTGCACACTGCATTCCAAGACAGATCCCGAGAAAAGGAATATCGTTTTCCCTGGCAAATTCAACGGCTTCCAGTTTTCCTTCGATCCC
>DAOWNO010000288.1 GCA_030642525.1 Candidatus Aegiribacteria sp. | reverse complement strand
TCGAGTTTATCTGTCAGTATCCTGGCTGTTCTGCTCCAGGAGAACTCACCTGCTCTTGCGACAGCCTTTTTCGACAGATCCTTTCTTAATTCCGGCTGTGATGCGAGAAGAGCCATTCCATGCATGATATCCGTAACGGACTCCGGGTCAACAGGAATTCCCGCCGGACCCGCCAGTTCCTCGAGCGCTGTTCCGGATGAAACCACGACAGGAGCCCCGCTCGCCATCGCTTCGAGAGCAGGAAGTCCGAAACCTTCCTGCAGTGAAGGCATGACAAGCCCGATACATTTCGAATAGAACTCTTTCAGCTCGGTGTCTGAAATATGCGACAGCACTGTAATACTGTCCGTGGCGGAGCAGTCTTCCACATCCCGCATGAAATTTTTGAAAGCTCTGTCCTTCCTGACAACCATAATCATTTTCGGGAAAGCAGGATTCATGGTCCTGAGTCTCGAGTATGCGACTACGAGACGAGTCAGATTCTTGTATGCACGGGCATTGCCGACATAAAGCAGAAAATCCTCCCTGGGGAAATCAGGAACTGAGCCGGATCCGTCCGAGAAAAGGCTCTGCCCTTCACCGGTGACGAAAGACTTGTCTGCTGAACCCGGAAAGATTTGTTCAAGTATGCTGAGAGTTGCGTTCGATGGAACGGAAACAGCGTCAGCATGAAGGATGGATTTTTTCAGCTTCTTCCTGAAAACCATTCTGGATAGGATATTTCTGATAAGACTGTTCCCGAAGTACCCCGGCTGGTTGAGAACGATCAGGTCATGAACGGTAATTACTGTTGGCGTTTCAGGACACGGACCGGCCATGGAAAGGTTAAGATAAATATCTGCCCCGGTGGAATCGATGAATTCTCTAAGATATTTCCTCTCTCCACTGGAAAATCGTCTGACATCGGAGAGAAGATACTTCATATTCATATTCTCTAATTGCGCAGAAACATTCCGATTGATGAGAACGCTGTATTCCCAGTCAGGTTTTTCTCTCAGCAGAGCATTCAGCACCCCGAGAGAATACCGGCTGATACCGTCCACATGTTCCACAACGGCTCTGGCATCAATCATAAGTTTCATTCAGCATTCCTTAATTATCATCTTCAGACATGTCGAAGCATTCCAGGAATAATAAATACAGCAGAATATAGTATAGAGGAACAAATCGATCTAACCCGAAAACATCCTGTCGTTACGATATCCACGGTAAACAGTTATATTTATCCATCTGCGTGATATGATGGAATTTGCTTTAGAACCGGAGGAATTTTGCTGAAAGCAGCTGTTGTACTTGTCAATTACGGTCAGTGGGAGCTTACCCGGAAATGCCTTGATTCCCTCATGCGATCCGATGGAATGGATATCAGAGTGACACTTGTGGACAATAATTCCCCCGGAGAAGTTCCTGATTGGGTTAAGAACTGTACCGGGATTCGGTTTGAGCGTTTGAGTGAGAACACCGGTTTTGCCGGAGGCAACAACAGGGGTTTTCTGATTTCCAGGCAGGATAATGCTGAATTTACCCTGTTCCTGAACAATGATGCCGAAGTCGCTCCCGGCACCGTTTTGAAACTTGTTGAATTTTTGAGCGATAATCCGGAAGCCGGCATTGTGACCCCTCCCGTATACTACGCATCTGAACCGGAACGCATATGGAGCGCGGGGGGCAGATTCATTCAATGGAAGATGAGATTTGATCAGAAAATCTATCCTTTAAGAAATGATCTTCCGAATCAACCGGTGAAAACAGATTTCGCTTCAGGATGCGCCATGATGATAAGAACGGAACTTTTCGAGCGGATTGGTGGTTTCCGGGATGATTTCTTCATGTACTACGAAGATGCGGATCTCTGCAGGAAAGTAAAACTCGAAGGGTATTCCATATGGCTTCTTCCGGCGGAAGAGGTTGTTCATCATGTTGCGTCAGGAAGCGGAGGGGAATTATCATCTCTTGCAGTCTACTTTTCAGAGAGAAACAGGCTGATTCTCTCGCGGCAAATGCTCGGGCCAGGCATGAGATCTGTGTTTTTTATTTACATCAGCGCCGTACTGATTGTGAAAACATTCAAATTTCTTTTCCGGCAGAGCCCCGGCCTGATTCCATGGATGTGGAAGGGGTATGTAAGCGGGATGTCGGGAAGAACAGGTTATAGAAAAGTATTGAAAAAATGTCATTGACAGGGCAGGATACGGAAACTTTGAAGAAAAAGCTCATGGGTGCAGAAGGACTGGAACGCATAAAGATTCTTGCGGATCTGTCTGTCGCATACAGGGAAACTGATCGCAGGAAGGCTATTGAATTCGGGGAGCAGGGTTTGGAACTGCTTGAAAACACAGGGGATAAAAAACTTGAATCCATAATACTGAATGAACTCTGCTGGGCCTATCAGTGTATAGGAGAGTATCAGACAGCCCTGGAATACGGTTTCAGAAACCTTGAAATAACAGACATAACCAATGACGAAATAAGCAGATCTGATACTTTCAACCGAATCGGTATTATTTACTATAAGCTGTCGAATATTGATAAGGCTCTTGACTATTTCCTGAAGGCGCTGCGGATATTTGAGGAATCAAATGAAATTCTGAAAGTATCATCATTGCTGAATAATATCAGTATTCTTTACAGTGGCTTGAACGACGAAAGCACCGCTCTGGATTACTGTAACAGAGCCATAGAAATCTCTGAAAAGCACGGCTGCCTCACGAACCTTGCCAATTCTCTCAATAACGCGGGGAGCATTTTCCGAAGGACAGGTGAACCGGAGAAAGCACTGGAGTATTATATGAGGGCTCTGGAAATAAGGCAGGATCTTGGCGAGACATGGAAAATTGCTCGCGTTCTCACCAATATCGGCATGATTCATGATGATCTGAATAATCACGATGACGCGCTTGACTGTTTCTTCAGAGCGCTTGAGATAGAGATGAAAAAAGGAGACATACATGATGCTTCCCAGACACTGCTTTCCATCAGCCTGAGCTATGCGGGTACCGGCAGATTTGAGGAAGCTTATGAATATGTAGAAAAAGGACTTGCATACATAGACCGTATCAGGTCGCCTGGAATAAAGAGAAGTATCTATCAGTCCTGTTCCGAGGTCTGCGAGGTGATAGGAAATTTCAGGGAAGCTCTCGAATTTCATAAGAAGTACAAAACGCTTAATGATGAGATATACACCGAAGACAGCAGCCGGAAGGTCAACGAACTGCGGGTGGAGTATGAATCCGATAAGAAGGCAAGGGAAACGGAGATCAACAGGCTCAGAAACATTGAGCTTGCAAAGACTAATGAAGATCTCAAGAAAGCTCTCAAAGAAGTGAAGCACCTCAGCGGACTGCT
>DAOWNO010000325.1 GCA_030642525.1 Candidatus Aegiribacteria sp. | reverse complement strand
CTGTTTTCAAGAGCGATTGCCAGGTGTAAACGGGCTGAATTTCCTATTTCAGAACCGGGATCAGAAGCAATGAATGATTGCATCGCTGGAATTACTTCACTTTCCATACTGAGCATTATACCGATTTTGGCGGCAAGAATCGCTGATCTCTTTCCGGATATTCTTCCCGGGTACGCTCTGAAATTATTGCCGGCAATCTGTCGAGCGGTTTGAAGCTGTCCTATTGCCATTTCAAACTGACCATAACGGAAATTGCTCATTCCCATATCATAAAGCTGTCCTGCAAGGTAATACTGCGCAGAAGCATCGTCTGCCTGCCTGTCAGCGTTCTGTGAAACTGACTGAACAACAAGCACAATTAGCACAAGGACTACCGCTCCGATAATGAATTGCTTCATGTGATCCTGCAGATAGGTAATACTATTTACGATACCATCATTTATGGGATCTTTCTTCAGCTCTGTTTTTGTCAATCTTTTTCTTGTTCTATGAGCCATTATTTACTCGCTTTCAGATCAGTTCAGCAGGTATTTCTTAATACCCTGGAATATAGTAAGAATCTGTTCCTTCATGTTATCCAGTTCCCCCGAGTTATTTACAATCTCATCAGCCATGGTTAACTTGTTCTCAATCGGCAGCTGCACTTCCCACCGCTTTGCCGCATCTTTGAATGATATGTTATCTCTTGCTGCAACACGACTTATGCATCTTTTCTCTGAATCCTGTACTACAATCAGATAATCAAGCAATTCATGAATTCCAAGCTCACAGATCAGCGCTCCCTCAAGAACCCATATTCCTTCCGATTTCCTGAGAATTCGGGCGGAGCACGCAGCCCACCTGATCATTCTTGGATGAAGAACTGAATTCAGTACCGCATAAGCTTTCGTATCGTTGAGTACTATCTTTCTCAACTCATTTCTGATGCTCTCTCCGTTCATATGATTGAATTCAGGTCTTGAGAATGCGTCAGACAGTTCAGAAATAACATATTTGCGGTTGAGCAGTCTGTGACCTATCTGATCAAGTGAACATATTCCGGAACAATCTTTACTTATGTACTTTGCAGCTGTAGTCTGACCGCAGCCGCTGTTACCGGTTATACCTATGAGAAATCCGTAACTATCTCTCATGCTATCTTGTATCCCAGCAGATATTATCATCCCTTATTGTCATTAAAACCAGTTCCCCCTCCCTGCTGCCGGCAGGAGTTAGAACAGGTATATAATTATCAGTCATACCTATAAGCCTTCCTGAATTCTTATCATGTCTGGCTTCTACCAGCACAAGAGCGCTTTTTCCCATCTGAGCATATCTGAACTTGTGTTTGATTTCATCAGAAAATGATCGCAGATAAACAGCTCTTTCCGTAATTATCTCTGTATGTATCATATCCTCCGTATATGAAGCAGCGGGAGTTCCGGGTCTGGCGGAAAATGGAAATACATGAAGATAGGTTACTGCGGGATGCGATATAAGATCAATAGTTTCTTGAAAATCCTCGGAAGTCTCTCCCGGAAATCCTACAATGACATCCGCTCCAAGAGCAAGCCCTGGAAACAGTTTCATGCATTTATCGAGAAGCCGGATAATATCCTGTTTTGAATACATTCTTTTCATTCGCCTTAGAATTCTATCTGACCCGCTCTGAATTGGTATATGCATATGCCTGCAGACACCCGGCAAGGCGATTCCAGCAATCATGTCAGTCGATAATCCAATTGGCTCCATGGAACTCAGGCGCACACGGAACCTTCCAATCGAAAGGAGATCACGCACCAGCTTCACCAGGTCATAATCATCTCCGTACAGGTCATTGCCGTACCTTACAAGATCTACTCCTGTCAACAGAATTTCTCTGAACCCGGCATTCGCGAGTTTTTCCGCCTGAGACAGCACAAGTTCTCTGGGCTGACTTCTGGACCGCCCACGCGCAGCAGGTACAATGCAATAGGAAC
This sequence comes from Candidatus Aegiribacteria sp., assembly GCA_030642525.1. Taxonomy (GTDB): domain Bacteria; phylum Fermentibacterota; class Fermentibacteria; order Fermentibacterales; family JCC-6; genus Aegiribacteria. The sequence continues at coordinate 682 of DAOWNO010000325.1, read as the reverse complement.
AGTGGTTATCACACCCATCCTGAACCTTCAGAAAAGCTCTCGTTCGAGAGATTACCTCAGGAGCATGGAAAGGAAATATAGCGCCGGCAGGAATATCCTGCCCGATGGCATCGGGAGAATATTCAATATCCAGAAGATCAGCAATTGTCTTTACAAGATGACGCTTTTCGGTATTTGGCACTACAACAACATTCTGATCATCGAATTCTTCAGGTGCGACCTGAGCTACACATCCGGTTACGATCACAACGGCATCTGTTCTTCTTCGATAATATCTGGCTGCCTTGCGTGAACGGGCTGTACTTCTTCCAGTAACAGCACAGGAATTAACGAGTATTATTGAAGCATTCTCCGGCCCGTCAGCTCTTTCAATTCCACAGTTGAGCCTGAACTCCTCAAGGAGTGCTTCAGTTTCATACGCATTCAGTCGACATCCAAGCGTATGGCCATAAACAGTGTGTTTTTTAATCATTATTATGCGGGAGGGAGTCGTCCTCCCTCCCGTCTTCTGTCAGGAAGAAAACTCAACCCTTTTCGACTTCATCATCATCTTTCGGTCTATCGTCTTTACCTTCTTCAGTATCTTCAGCAGCTTCTTCTACTGTTTCTTCAGCACTTTTCTCAGCCTCTTCTTCAGCGGCTTCCTCAACAGCATTTTCTTCTTCGTCTAAGGTATCTTCTG
>DAOWNO010000324.1 GCA_030642525.1 Candidatus Aegiribacteria sp. | reverse complement strand
TCTTCCGCAGGGAGCCTGACTGAATATTCACAAAGTATGAAAACAGCAAAGAACATGACTGAATGAATACATATTTTATCATTATTCTCGCCTACTTCGTATTCATAATCCTTGTATCCATATTCACCAGAAGATATGCCATCCGCTCCGCTGATGATTTCCTTATTGCAGGCCGAAATCTGGTAGTCACCGTCTGCGCTGTCGTAGTCGCGGCCGAGTGGCTGGGCGGCATGAGCACAATAGGTGTCAGTGAGCTGGCTTTCACCACAGGCACCCTGCAGCCGGTATTCTCCGATCTTTTTTGTCGTTTTTATTAATGGATAGCACGCTGGATGCCATTATATAAAAAATAAAGTGTATGAATTAGTTAAGTAAGTTATGCCCGGCGTGAAAACCAGTTCAGGAAGCCGCCGGCAAGTATCATTTCAATATCACGCTCTGAAAGGTCATGAGCAACCTGAAAGCTGTGACCCGAAGTATGATCCATAACTGACAGCGGTTTTCCTTCCGCAAGACCGAAGCAAGGGTTCAGTACTTCAATCTCATGCCCGGTTTCAAGGTTGTCATAATCATTTCTGCTTTGAAAGCGGAGGGGAAGTATGCCGAAGTTGACCAGGTTGGCAGTGTGTATCCGTTCGAAGGAAAGAGCGAAAACAGCTTTCACTCCGAGATGCATCGGGCAGATTGCCGCATACTCACGACTTGAGCCCTGCCCATAGCTGTAGCCGGCAACTATGAAGTTATACAAATAAGCGGTGAGATTCTTTCTGCACCTTTCGGGGAATGCCGGATCGATGCCTTCAAAAACAAAATGGGAATACTTTTCAATATTAGAACGATAGATAAGCCGCTTTCCAGCAGGCATGATATGGTCTGTGGTGATCTTGTCTCCTACCTTAATCTGAACTGTCCCTATCAGTTTTTCCGGAAGAGGTTCGTTGATTGGGGGTGGTCCGATATTTGGACCCCTGACCGGTTCGGTTTCAGGGTCATACTCATCTATGATCATACTGTCATCAACAGGGAAGGTATCCGGAATCGATATGAACGGATACGGTATGCCGAGTGTTCTCGGATCAGTAAACTCTCCGGTTATCGCCGAGGCTGCTGCTACTTCCGGGTTTACGAGAAATACCTGTGCGCTTGCAGTTCCGGATCTACCTTCAAAGTTCCTGTTGATAGTTCTAAGTGATACAGCATCCGTCCCGGGAGCCATACCGTTGCCTATGCAGAATCCACAGGTAGCTTCAGCCACTCGAGCACCTGAAGCAATAAGCGAAGCAAGGTGACCTGAATCAGCAATCATGGAAAGCACCTGTCTTGAACCCGGTCCGATGATAAGAGAAGTATTCAAAGCTACGGTTCTTCCGCGCAGTATCTCCGCAGCCACAGCAAGATCCCTGAAAGAAGAATTCGTGCATGAACCTATGCATACCTGGTCTACAGGGATCCCTGCAAGTTCTGATACAGGTGTCACATTACCCGGAGAATGCGGAGTCGCAACCAGAGGTTCAATTTCAGAAAGGTCGATTTCAATTATTCTGTCATAAACACAATCGGGGTCAGCTGTCAGCAGTTTCCATGATTCCCCGCGTTTCTGTGCTATCAAAAATTCACGTGTGATCTCATCCGAGGGGAATATTGATGTTGTTGCACCGGTTTCAGCACCCATGTTAGTTATCGTTGCCCTGTCCTGAGCGGTCAGATTCGATAAGCCATCTCCAAAATATTCATTTACGGTGTCAACATTCCTCTTTGTGGAGAGGATGGAAAGAACTTTCAGGATTATATCTTTCGCAGAGACAAAATCCTCAAGTTTTCCCATCAGTTTTATACCCGTTACCCTGGGGTATGTGATCCAGAAAGGTTCTCCTGCCATTGCACTGGCAACATCAAGTCCTCCCGCTCCCATCGCGAACATACCCATCCCTCCAGCGGTAGGAGTGTGGCTGTCTGACCCGAGAAGTGTTTTACCCGGAACCGCAAACCGTTCAAAATGAACCTGATGACAGATTCCGTTACCGGACCGGGAGAATTTAACGCCATACTTTCTAGCAACGGACTGAAGATACCTGTGGTCGTCCGAATTCTCAAAACCCATCTGAACCATATTATGGTCAACATATGAGAGAGACAGTTCCGTTTTGCATTTATCTACTCTCATTGCTTCAAGCTGGAGGAAAGCCATAGTACCTGTAGCATCCTGTGTCAGAGTCTGATCGATTCTTATGGCAACCCTTTCTCCGGGTTCAGGTTTGCCTTCAACAATGTGTTCTCTGATGATTTTTTCTGATACTGTGAGACCCACTATTTCCTCCAGGCTAATTGTACATGCAGAGCCCCGGTTCCTGCCGGGACTATACAATCACATCAATTTTACGATCAACTGCTGGAAACCTGTTCTTTAAGCCAGCCTGTCTCCACTGATTTCGGTCTTGTAATAGGCTCCATCATGGCACGGGAGATCACTGCCTGTGCACATAATCCCATGGTCCTTGAGACCGCGAAAAGGACGGTGTAGTACTCGAATTCGCTCATACCATAATGATAGAGCAATGCTCCGGATCCTGCATCGACATTAGCCCAGGGACTCTTTGCTTTTCCATGTTCTTCCAGAACATCAGGTACAATTTGAAAGAGCCTGTGAACGAGTTGAAGAACCTCATCTTCCTCGAAATGTTTCATACCGAATTCACAGACTGCGGTGAAGCGCGGGTCGGTG
>DAOWNO010000232.1 GCA_030642525.1 Candidatus Aegiribacteria sp. | reverse complement strand
TCGGTGCCAGAACGGACGCTTCCTCTGGATAGAGTGTCTCCACAGCCTGCGCGATGGAACGGTGTATTATTCTCCTGTTGTGTTTCAGCATAGTGCTGTAAGCCGAAGTCTGAACCAGATTGTGCCTGAAGGAGATTCTGTCGCTATCTGTCCCTGCAAGAAAACCTTTGCTGATAAGAGCATCCAGTGTTTTATTCAAGTCAATTTCAAATTCCAGATCTAAAACCACCCGCTCAAGTACGGGAATTCTGAAATTAGCGCCGATGATTGATGCCAGCTGGAGCATCTTTCTCTCATCGCGTGGAAGTTTATCTATTCTGGTCTGTATCAGTGACTGCACCGAAGATGGAATGTCCACCTTGTCTGCCTTCAGGGATAAACCCCACATTCTGTTCCCATGGGACATAATCCCTCCTGAATCAATCAGCCCCAGAACCAGCTCCTCAGCGTAGAAGGGATTTCCCCCTGCTCCTCTGGTTATGAGGTCCTCAAGATCGCTCTCGAATGATCTGCTGTCCTGTTCATCGGAGAGTATGAATCTCGAGATCGAGCAGATATCATCTCTGCCAAGTGGTTCAAGAGCGATTACAGTCCAGTCATTTCCTATTATATGGAAGGTTTCCTCCAGTGGTCTTTCAGTTACTGCGACCATGATCGGGTTGAAGTTTCTCCCCGATTCAAGGAAAAGCCGAAGAACCTTTATTGAGGGTTCGTCAATCCAGTGTATGTCCTCCAGAGCAAGTATCATGGCACCTCTGCAGCTTACAGCATCCAGCATCAACCTGAGAGATACGATCTTGATCTGGCTTGCTTCAGGTGTTTCACCCAGAGAACCGGATCTGACCAGCGAGAGAAGATCAGCAATAATCCGAGAAAACCGTTTCAGCTTGAGACCCAGATCATTTTCGCTGCAATCTTCAGCAAATTGAACTATCTTTCCGGCAATCTCTTCTGATGTTTCGTTTTCGATATTCAGGTATTTCCTCAGGAGACCTATCCATATCCAGAAAGGGGTCTGGGCATAAGCACTGGAATGACCGTGAAGAACCTGTACGTCAGAAACACTCTGAATAAAATTATGAAGCAACCTGGATTTTCCGATTCCCGCTTCCCCTGTTATCCTTATCAGAACTGGTTTTCTCTTTTCTACGAAAGCATCCTGAAGAGCCGATAAGAGGATTCTGCTTTCCTTTATCCTGTTAACCATCGGAGCATCTGACAGCCTCCGTGCCCTCTGCCACCTCTCATACTGAATACTCCCGGGTCCCAGGGGAATGTACAGTTTAACCGTAGAACTGATACCGCGGATATCAACCGTTCCATGTTCAATGAATCTGAAGAGTTCTCCGCATTCCTGCCGCACCTTTTCCGTAACCAATATTGATCCGGGCATGGCCATTTCCTCGATGCGCGATGCCAGATTTACTGTAACACCAGTAGCGGTTAAATGGTCAGTGGGATCCGGTGCTACGGTAACCGAACCGAAGTCTACGCCTACCCCGGCTTCAATACCTTTGCTGCCAGGAAAAACTGGACCGATCTCCTCCAGGATATCCAGCATCCGGAGGGCACAGCCTACGGCTCTTGCGCTGTCATTCTCAGCCGATGCTTTCGCGCCAAAAAGGGCCATGAGCCTGTCCCCCTCGAATTTGTCTATGTATCCTCCAAATGATTTCACCACCAGGGAAAGAAAACCCATTATTCTGCTGATGAGGCTGTGAACTATCTCATGGTCCAGGGATTCGCTCAGTCTGGTATAATCTGTCAGATCCAGAAAGAGAACTGCAACTCTGCGTCTTTCCCCCTTCATCAACCTCAGGGTCCTTCCCGACAGCAGTCTTTCCTCCCCTGAAAACCTGGCAAGGCTTTCTTCAAGGATATCGGTTATTTCTGACGGCGAGATTGTCAGTTCATGCTCAGACAGGATAAACCCTTTCATTTGATGGTTATGATATGAATTTACAGTAGCCGATGAACCATAACAAGACCCCTCATACTTCCAGGAGCATGTGAAGGGAATACCTGGTTATCGGTATTTCTACCGCGAAGCGCCTTCCTTCTTTAGCGAAGCAGCATCACTTTGGCGGAAGCCGAGCTGGTTTGGTTATTCAGCTTTATTAAATGCATCCCTGGTGCGAGATGGGAAAGATCAATACTGATAAGCCCGGATGCAGTTACCGTATTATTGCTAATATCCGGATATGATAGATGTATTACTGTTAAATATGATAAAGACTTGATTCCGCAAAATAGATGTTTGACAGATTCTTCTGAATCTGTTTTCTGGATAATCATTCATGTACACAACTATAATGGAAACAAGATAACCGTTGGAAAATGGTATTGCTGCTTTGTAATTAATACTGTAGTATTCATTTGTGTTGTTTTCAGTATTGAGTAATTGTGATGATTGTGTAAATGGATACATAACATAATTCGTTACTGCCCAAGCTGTATTAATAAAATGAAAGCTATGACGAGTTATGAATGATATCTAGAAATAGCTACAACAATCAGTACAGTGTTGAGTCTTGAAACGCGGTTTCCGGAGGTGATCGGGTATGATAGTACTGGAATTAACAATTGCTTTGACAATAACAAGTTCAATTCCAGCGGAGATACAGATTGAAGCGGATCAGATTGTTGGTTCGTTTGACTCAATGCTGGTCTGTTCCGGAGACGAAATAACACAGGATTTGAGCTTTCCCGGGCTTGACAGCCTGGTTGAACTGACCGGAGTTCCGCTGCTTCGCATGGGTGGAATTGCCGCAGAGTATTACGACTGGGAAGGTGATGATTACAACGGAATATATTACATTGATATTGATGATATCCTGATTCCATATCCGCTCGATAACAGCCTTGACAACCTTCTGCAGCTCTGCGAAGAGATAGATGTAACACCAATCCTTACAGTGAATTTTCAGATCAACGATCCGGGCAAGGCTGCCCGCATGGTGGAGTACTGCAATGGCGACATATTAACTCCCATGGGATCGGTAAGAGCATCGAGGGGGCATCCCGAACCGTACAATGTAACTTACTGGTGTATTGGAAATGAACCTGATATTGCCGGGGGAAATTTCCCGTTGCCTCCATGGGGATATCTTACCTTTTATCGTCATTTCAATATTCCCTTTGAAGATTGGGCTGTGGACGATACCGTTTACGCTACAGCGGAGGATTTCGCTCAATTGGTCAGCGTATACATTGATTCCATGCGCCCCCGGTCGCCCATTCCCCTGGAGATCGGAGGACTGTCGCTCTCTTGGGATCTCTCATGGATTGAGCCTGTGTTCAGTTTGAACAGAAAATGGACTGGATGGACATTCATTACTATCCCATGATAAGCTTTTCAGCGGACAGCGCGCAGTACCGCGACTGGCTTGCGGCACCAACCTCGGGCACGATATACAGCCCTCCTCTTGAGGAATGGTATCCTGTGGTGGTGGATACTGTTGAAAAGTACAGCGGTGGTTTTGATATTCCGGTGTGGGTTATGGAATACAACATATTGGCTGTGGTGGATGATCCTGTCTGGTGGAACTATCTTGACGGACTTTTCGCTGCGGATTGTATTGGCCACATGTCCAGGTGCGGTGTTCCCGTAGCTGCACTTTACTCCATTGCTGAAGGGGATCCGAACGAAGAGTCGTTTCCCATTTGCGGTGCGATCAGAACAGATTCTCTTTCAATGCGCAGTTCAGCCTGGGCACTGAAGCTTTATAGAGAGCGGTTCGGCAGCACTGTGGTGGAAGCAACGTGTGATCAGGTCTGCGGTGGTTACGGTATGGAGGTTTATGCCTCGCGGTACGATGACTGGACTCTTTCACTCATGGTAATAAACAAGAATCTCGATTCGTCATACACAGCATCAATTGAACTTTCAGGATACACATCAGATGGAACAGCCAATGTATGGCAGATAGTGAATGACCGGCCGATGAGCGCACCCTGGAATGGAACTTCCGGTATAACTTATGAAGGAGAGATTACCGGCAGCTCCGGGACTTTCAGTTACACATTTCCCAAAGCCTCAATAACCTGCATCTGGATAAATCCGGATCCGCAGGGAGTGTCCGGACAGGATCCTGTGCAGCCCGGCCGGTATCTTGAAGCGGCTCCGAACCC
>DAOWNO010000163.1 GCA_030642525.1 Candidatus Aegiribacteria sp. | reverse complement strand
GGTCAGAGACCCTGACGCCAGAATTCTTGAAAACGGTACACATCTCTCAAAAATGTCTATCGCCAATAACCAGCGTTACCGGGACAGGAACGGCGAATGGCAGGAAAAGACCTGCTATGTAACCGTTATTGCCTGGCGAAAGACCGCTGAACTTGTAGGCGAATTCTGTCGTAAGGGCTCTCCCGTCCTGGTGGAGGGCGAGCTTGTCTACAATTCATGGGAAGACAGAGACGGAAACCAGAGGAGCAGACTGGAGATAAATGCCAGAAGGATTCAATTCCTCGAGCGCAAAGGTCAGGATTCCTCTTATCAGGACCATCCGCATGAACAGAACAGGAAGGATTCTTCAGAGGGAAATGAACTCTCCGGCTCCGGGCCTATAGCTCCGGATGACGACATTCCGTTCTAGATATCATGACTGTACCTCACGAAATGCCTGAGCTTAATTACATCATTCTAGCAGGCACGGTGGAACGTATTGAAAAGCTCTCTCTTACGCGGTACAATATCTTTGTGATCAGGTTTGAAGTTGAGAATACGGTAACTTTTGCTGCCGGAACCGCGGACGCAAGAAAGACATCTTCTATTCTCTCAGTTGAGGCCTGGGGTAACCTGGCGGAGGAAATAGACAGACGTATTAAGAGTGGTTCTGCAGTTCTTGTTGAGGGCAGTCTTATCAGCAGATCGTACGAAGACAGATCAAAAGGATTACATCACAGGATGATCGTAAAAGCATCCAGCGTTGAACCGCTGGGAGCCAGATCATGAAGACCAGCAGGAGGAACTGATTTGGTCACAAAGAAAAGAATGAAGAAAAAGAGCAGCAAATTCGGACGTAAGAAGAAGTGCCGTTTTTGCGGAAATCCACAACTGGAAATATCATACAAGAACGATAAGATGCTCCAGAGACACATCTCCGACAGAGGGAAAATCATCGCCAGAAGAGTCACTGGTAACTGCGCGAAACACCAGAGAAGAATCGCGAATGCCATCAAGGTGGCAAGATTCTTTGCCTTGCTTCCCTATGTAAGGGAACACTACAGATAAGGTCGTCTGCGGGCTCAGAAAAATGGAACAAACTTTAAAGAGGACAGGAACAGGATTCTTCGGGATCATAGCTCTGAGTATTATTCTGATTCTAATGGGTATCCCTTTTGTGGGAATGACCGTTATGACGATGATGCTCTCGATTTCGAGTTCTCGAATAGCATTGCCGCTTGCGGTTATCACTATTGTCGGTGTTTATCTGATATCCGATTTCACAGGAGCATTGATAACTGCAGCCGGTTCAGGTTTTCTTGCTGCTGGAATCAGGTCAGGAAGAAGTCTTGAGTCCTCAACCATGTTTGCTTCAGCGGCAGCAGCCATAGCATCTATTTTCGGGACGATATTGATAACCGATCAATCGCTCCTGTCTCAGGAGAATATGGAAGCGATGTCACGGATCTACAGATCGGCTGGTTTAAGCTCTTCTGAGATAGCGACGATCCTGAATATTTTCCTGTACATACTGCCTTCTCTACTGGCTATATGGGCGATTATCGGTACTGTCGCAGCGGCAGTCGCTGTCAAATCAGCGAATCAGCGCAGGAAAAAACCATTCAGAATCATAACCCGGGGAATTGAAATCCGACTTGGTCTGTTGCCGGCATGGATCCTGATAGCTGCTCTTTCCGTTAATCTTACCGGCGGAGGTTTTCCGCCATACGTTCAACAGGCAGCTGTAAACATCTCTATTTTCATGGTTCTGCCGTATTCTCTGGCTGGTTTCGGAATCTTCAGGATTGCTCTGCGCAGTTTCCCCATGCTTCTTCTGGCGGCTGTCCCTCTTGCAATCATTTTCCCCCCTGCGGCTATATGCATTCTTGTTCTTGTCGGCATAATGGATACATGGTTTGATTTCAGACTGCGACTGAAAAAATATTTGGAAAGGAAAACACAGGAATGAAAGTACTTCTAATGAAGAGTGTTGAAGATCTGGGCATTGGGGGTGAAGTTGTAAATGTCGCAAATGGTTATGCGAGAAATTTTCTGTTTCCCAGAAATCTGGCGATAAAGGCAACTCCTTCAGCCGTTAAATCAGCCCTGCTCTATCGCACCAAAGCTCTGGAGGAACAGGCGGAAACCATCAATCAATCGGAACAGCTCGCTGAGAAGCTCAAAGGATTTGTTGTTGAAATCACTGCTTCTGCTGATGACAGCGGACATCTTTATGGAAGCATCAACGAGAAGCAGATTTCTGTCCTTCTGAAAGAGGGAGGATTTGATATAGACGCTGAACATGTTCTTCTGAGTGATCATATTAAGAAAACGGGGGAGTTCCCCGTTTCAGTGAAGATATATGGAGATATTCGCTCCGATATCATCGTAAAGATTCTACCTGAAGCGGATTAGTATTCTTGCTAATCCTTGCTGTAGAAACATCGTGTGACGATTCCGCGGTTGCATTGCTCGAAGACAGCAGTGTAATCGCGGAGAAGATATACAGCCAGAGTATTCATTCGAATCATGGCGGTGTTGTCCCTGAACTCGCCTCAAGACAGCACATAGAGATACTTCCTGGTCTTGTGAGGGATGTGCTTTCAGAATCCGGAATAAACACTCTCCGGGAAATTGATGCTTTTGCTGCAACAGCGGGACCGGGTCTTGTGGGCTCTCTTCTTGTAGGACTGTCCTGGACTAAAGCGGCAGCTTTCGCATCCGGAAAAAAATTCCTCGGAATTAATCATCTCTCTGCTCACCTTCATACTCATTACAAAGGGCCGGATTCTGTTGAATTTCCGGCTGTTGCCCTGCTGGTATCCGGAGGGCACACCTGCCTTTTCAGCATGAAATCCTGGACCCAGGCAGTTCTTCTTGGTTCAACAAGAGACGATGCAGCAGGAGAAGCTTTTGACAAGTCCGCAAAACTTGCCGGTCTTGGCTATCCTGGCGGAGAGGCTCTGGAAAGGGCTGCAGTCGATGGGAACCCTAATAATATTCCGCTGCCTTCTCCTCTGTCAGACCCGACTCTTCCGGAGTTCAGTTTCAGCGGACTCAAGACAGCTGTCAAACTGCAGTGGGAATGCGGCGCTGACCTTGCGGATCTTGCTGCTTCTTTTCAGAAAGTCGTTGTTGATATCCTTATATCCAAACTGCTTTTTCAGGCGGATCGTTCCGGCGCGGTCAGTATCCTTGCAGCCGGCGGTGTTACTGCGAACAATCTGCTTAGAAGTCGATTGAGAAAAGAGTGCTCGAAGCGGGAAATCTCTCTCTTCCTGCCCGAAAAAAGGTATACCACGGATAACGCTGTTATGGTTGGAAGGGCTGCTTTCGCTGTCCTTCGCGAGGATCCTTCCTCCTGTTCTTCTCTGTCTTGTAACGCATTCTCAAGATGGTCGGGCACAATTCTCAAAGCGCTGTGCTGTACCTGACTAAAACAAATACATGTAGTTATAATTATCCAGGTTCAATTTTTGTTTCAGGGAGAATTAACTATGAGTTCTAATCATGATACAGCGCAGGGTATCGATATTGTAAGTGTCAGCAGGATAGAGAAAGCTGTTCAACGAAGCGGAGAAAGGTTTCTGCATCGCATATTTACATCGGATGAGCTTCTTCTTAGCACCGATTTTGGCTTTCTTGCAACACGTTTCGCGGCAAAGGAGGCTTTTTTCAAGGCGCTGGGCACCGGTATTTCCGGGGGGATCCGATGGCATGATTTCGCTCTGCCTCCTGAATCTGAGGACCTGCTCAGGCCGGAAGTATCGGGAGTATCATGCGAATTGCTAAAGGGTCGGAGAGTGCTTGTCAGCGTTTCAAAAACAACGAGTACCGCAATAGCTATAATTGTGCTTGATGGGGATGGAGAATCGGTATGAGATACTGGGTCAAACCGTTAGAGATGGAGAAATTTGATGCCAGGGCCATCAAAGCAGGTACTCCTGGCGATGTTCTGATGAAGAGAGCGGGTACATCCGCCGCTCTGGCCGCGATGGAAATGACACAACCTGATCAGGGTCATGTGCAGGTCTGGTGCGGTCCTGGAAACAACGGGGGAGACGGACTTGTTCTAGCCAGACAGTTGAAGAAGAGGGGCTATGAAGTCTGCGCTGTTCTTGCAACTACGGCAGGGAAGAGCCTTTCTCATGATTGTCAGTCCAATCTTGGCCGATTTGTTCAGTCCGGAGGCAAGGTTTTTGCTCCTCAGAAACTGAAAGACCTCCCTGACTCTCCCGCTCTGGTGGTTGATGCCCTGCTTGGCACAGGTTTCAGCGGCGAGCTGAAAGGTATATTTGCCGAATGTACCGACATTATGAAACGTTACCATTGCCGGATTCTCGCAATTGATACTCCTACAGGTATTAACGGTAAAACCGGCTGTGTCGATCCTCATACTCTTCGGGCAGATGTTACAGTGACTTTCGCGGCACCCAAAGCAGGTTTACTTCTCCCGCCTGGGTGTGGCTATACGGGAACCATTCTGGTATCGGATATAGGAATAGATATCGATCACAATAAAAAGCAGATGGTTCTCGGATTGAGTGACGCTTCTGCCCTTCTTCCCGATCGGCCTGTAGATGCGCATAAGGGAACTTTCGGCAGAATTCTGCTTATCGGGGGTTCCGAGAGTATGCCGGGAGCTCCTCAACTCATGTCTCGGGGAGCTCTCAGATCCGGAGCAGGGCTTGTTTTTCTATGTGTTCCACTTCCAGCCAATCCTTTCATTTCCGGAAGAATTCCCGAAGTTCTCAGTTCCTATTTCCTTCCGGGAGATCCTTCCGGCTTGCCGAAGCAGGAAAATTTCGACGCCGCCGCCATCGGCCCGGGAATGGGAAACAGTTCTGCAACCATGAAAATCGTTTCCTATATACTGCAGAACTGGAAAGTTCCTCTTGTGCTTGACGCTGACGCTCTCAATGTCCTGCACGATCCTGTGAGCCAGTTAAGTGAATACAAAGGGTCTCTTCTGCTGACACCACATCCCGGAGAGCTTTCTCGAATGATAAAATGCAACGCATCGAATATAGGGAGCAGGTCAAAAGCTGCCGCGAAACTTTCTGCTTCTTCAGGAGCCACTGTACTCCTCAAGGGGAAGCCATCCATGGTTTTCAATCCTGATGGGAAATGCTGCCTGATTCCAACCGGGAACAGCGGCCTGGCAACAGGAGGGAGCGGTGATGTTCTTACCGGCATAACATGCTCTCTCATGGCACAGGGACTGAAACCGTTTGATGCGGCTTTGCTTGGAGCATATGTACACGGTTTGTCGGCTGATATTGCCATTGAGCATTCTTCAGAGCGATCACTGATTCCATCCGATGTCCTCTCGTACATGGGCAGGGCATTCCGGGCAATTGAGAATGGCAGCTGCAGCAATGCATTGGGGTCAAATCTTTACTCTTGACATTTTGCTGATACCAAATGAAAAACAACAAACGTGGTAATAGAAAATCTCTCTTGATAAGATGCAACAATGAAAAAAGAATAATGTC
>DAOWNO010000246.1 GCA_030642525.1 Candidatus Aegiribacteria sp. | reverse complement strand
GCTCTTATCTGAGTCCTCCCTGACATGCTTGCCGTATTTCCCAAGGAGTTTCTCAGAAAATCGGCGGATTTGTCATTCATGGGGATATTGCCGAAACCTTCCGTCAGTATCATTGTAAACGGGATATCTTCATCTCCGGTGATGGCAACGCCAAGCTCTTTTCCGCAGAATGAGACCCAGTCATGAGCGGGGATGGACGGTGCGATGATCCCGGTAACACCGGATTCAGCGGCTCTTCTCAGGAAAGACTCATCAATCGATTCTGAGGAGAAGACGATGCTTCCTTCAAGCAATGTGCCGCTGTCCAGGTTCAGAATCTCGTTGAGGGGGCCGCTGTTTTTTCCTCCGAAACCAACAACTCCCTGAAGTCTTTTTCCGGTGCCCTGTACTGTTGCGGACTGTCCCCGGATTACTCCTGACACGGTTCCATGAACATGCGAGTAAATGCGAACAGGGTTGATATCATACTGCAGTGTGACAGTTCCTTTTTTTATGTCGATGTGCTTAAGAATTCCGCTGGAGGGTGCCTGGACGAAGATAGGTTTTGACAGGTCAGATGCAAGAGTCTGTTCCGCTCCTACGAAGTCACCCTGTCTGAACTTCAGATACCCTTTGATATGCTTTGGTTTGATCCCGAGTTGGCCGGCTACATCGACTGTGTGAGGTTTTTCGTCATAATCCTGGATTTCCCTCAGAATAATGAGACCGTTTTTCTCGATCTTTATTATCTTTCCCCTGACTGTTGATCGGAAAGTGAAGTCGAATCCGGTTATTCCCTTTCTATGGACATTGTATAACGGCTGGTTCAGGTTCACAGTGTCACCCACACCAAGCAGAAGACCGCTGCTTACTTCTTCGGGAGTAAGGTGTCTGTCGTATCCTGGGATCCTGTTGAGATCGATGATGAAAAGTCTCGGCGGCTCGAAACGGTTTTCTCCAATCAGAGTGCCCGGTTCGATCAGGTCACCCTCACTGACGAAGATTTCACCTTCATAAGGGAGTCGGTATTTAATTTCCCAGTCCCCGGTTACGATTTCACCATGTTCGGGTGACAGTTCTGAGCTGAATGTGACATCAGCGTGTTCGAATTCAGTGATACCGGATCTGGCCATGGGAATGTCCAGCATGTCTTTTCCTCTGCCCCTGCAGTCTATGATAACGGGAAGATCCGTCGAAAGATGTTCAATTCCGTTCGAACCAAGCATTACATCTTTAAAAGTGCTGAAACTCAGATTCCCTCCCGATTTCAGAAAGAGTATCTCACCACCGGATACTGTCCAGTTTCTATCGGAATTGCTGTCGTGTACTTCGAGAACCATCCTGTCCTTCTCGATTTTTCCGGTTGGAGCGACTACCCATCCGATATCGCTGAGGCATTCCTCTCTGAACAGGCTGAGCGCGGCTTCTGAATCGATTTCGGACAGGAGGCCAAGATGAGGGCTCCTGAAATGTCTGTCGATGGCAATCCGGGTTATTCCTTTCGGTAGAAAAGCTTCTGCCAATATCCATAAAGCATCGATCCTGTCCGAGTGGGAGATGATTCCTCCCGCACCGATAATTGCACCTATATCCGATGTTTTAAAGCTCGATTCTCCATCGCGGGTGTAAAATACCTCATCGAATTCCTTCCGTTTTTTCTGCTTCCTGCGATTCAGGAAACCGACTCTGCTGGTTTTGAAGCAGGTTTCCATATGATCAGCCCACGCGGATTTTGCGCCTTCGACAGCTACGGCCTGCTCGAGCAGCTTCTCTCCTTTCGTAGAGGGAACAGATGTTGGAGCAAGAGTTTTGTTGAATATGTAATCCCTTATCTCATTCTCTTTGAAAGAGGGCGGAAGATGGCGCATGATGGCTTCGATACCGACATCGGCAAGAACATTCGAGATAGAGTAACTCATTCCGGTATTAGCGGCAACGGTTCTGCAATATTCCCCAGCGATATTTGAGAAGATGTCAGTTGTTGCTCCGCCCATGTCAATCATGAGCACGGATTCATTCTGACTGTCTCCGTAGAGTTTCAAAATGTTTTCAACGCCAACTGGAGTCGGAAGAATATCCGAGATCGTGTATTGTTTCAGTTCCGAATATCCAGGCGCCCTCTCCATTACATTTTCCATGAAGAGTCTGTGGACTTCATCTCTTGCAGGATCTGTATTTAGCTCCGTCATCGATGGGCGAACATTATCAACAATACTTATATCAAAGGTGTTCTCGAGTACCTCTCTGACAAACGATCTGGCCTCTCTATTTCCACAGAAAACCAGAGGGATTCTCATGTTCTGCCTGAATTTTGGTTGTGGATTCGCGAGGGTCAGCAATTCAGCCAGCCGCACAACTCCGGCTACCGCCCCTCCGTCCGTTCCTCCTGCCAGAAGGATCATGTCAGGGTGGAGCTCCTGTATGTACATCATCTTTTCAACTGCAGAAAGTTCATCATCGACGGTAATTGTTCTTAAAATGACTCCACCGGCTCCGCATGCTGTATTCTCAGCGATTCTTCCGGTCTCCGTTGAGGTTAACCCGAAGACAAGCATCTGAAGACCGCCACCCGCTGAACTTGTCGTAAGATATGGCACCGAAGGCATACCTTTTCCACGGGAAAGCATTTCTCCAGTCTGGGATTCCAGCATTTGAACTGTTCTGGAAACTCCGATGCACACATCTTCATCCGGTTTTTCAACTGTTGTAGGTACATCCGCCATGGAAACGAATCTGAGTTTGTTGTCTTCACTGCGGGAAAGCAAAAGAGCTTTGGTAGTTGTGCTGCCGATGTCTGTAATCAGAAGCAGCCCTGTACTTCTCTGGTGCGTGTGATTTCCGACTGCATCTGATGGACTGTCTATTGATTTCATAATACTCCCTTCAAACATTGCAATAATCAGCTAATCGAACTGTGCCTGAATGGTGTCAATTATCCATTTCCGGTTGATCTTATTGCCCGGATTCACTCTTTGTATAATAGTACATAATTCTTGAAGACGTTTGTGTTCAATTCGCTGATTTCTCAAAATATCACATATATAGATACCAGGAAGGAAAACCAGATGCCAATCGTAATCGATGGGACCGGTCTTACTGTAGAAAAAATGATAAGGGTCGCAAGGCACGGGGAACAGGTTGAACTGACGCCGGCCGCCGAGGAAAGAATCAGGAAATGCCGCGGCATGATTGACAGAAAACTGGCAGCAAATGAGATCATGTACGGCGTGAATACCGGTATTGGTGAATTCTCGGAGACATTGCTGAATGATGAAGAAGTTAAGCTGTTTCAGAAATATCTTGTTTACAATCACGCAGCCGGAATTGGTGATCCTGCTCCGCTCGAGTATGTCAGGGGAGCGATGGTCTCCCGAGTGAATGTTCACGCAAAAGGACATTCTGCGATGAGACTTGAGATTACACAGCAACTTGTTAATATGCTGAACAGGGGCGTTACTCCTTTTGTATGCCAGAAGGGTTCTGTAGGCGCCTGCGGCGATCTTGCGCCAATGTCTCAGATTGCCCTTGTAGTAATTGGTGAGGGGGAGGCTTATTACAACGGCGAGCTTCTGCCGGGAAAGGAAGCTCTCAAGCGTGCCGGGCTTGAACCCGAAATATTCCACGCTCGTGACGGCCTTGCGACAATCAACGGATCAAATGTTCTCAACGCGATGAATGCCATTCATCTGTATGACATGAACCGGTGGCTCAAACAGGCGGAAATTGCCGCAGCGATGAGCCTTGAAGCTCTTATCGCCAATTTCAAGCCCTACAATGAAAAGCTTCACAGAGCCAGAGGATTTTCAGGTGCCATTCGAACAGCGAACGCTCTTATGAGATGTATTGAAGGAAGCGAGCTTCTTGAAGGAGGAAAGAAAAAGGTTCAGGATGCATACTCAATGAGAAGCACCCCTCAGGTTATTGG
>DAOWNO010000136.1 GCA_030642525.1 Candidatus Aegiribacteria sp. | reverse complement strand
CAGTGTAACTGTGCTTCCGGTAAGCCCTTTATCCCGTGCCCTGCGGGCCACTTTCTGGCACATCAGCGCAAGAACCGGAAGGTACTCCTCCGGCTCCAGCACATCTGTACTGAAGGTATGCTCATTGCTTATGGACAAAGGCTGCGAAGCCAGATCGCCGGGAACAACAGGGGAATCATCGATTCCTCTGCAAAGATAATAGAGGCTGTCGCCCTGTTTTCCGAGAAGTGCCCTGAGCTGCTGCCGCGTGAATCTTTGCAGATCCGCTATTTTTTCTATTCCAAGGCTGAAAAACCGCCTCTGTGTTGCCGGACCTACACCCCAGATTGTGCCTACCGGGAAATCAGTAATGTCATCCGGTTTTAGTTCAAGAACCCCTTTCGGCTTTGCCCTGTTCGAAGCCATCTTTGCGAGGAACCTGTTCTGCGCTATACCTGTACTGGCCCAGAGCCCTGTTCGGTCCAGAATTGCCTTCTGTATCCGCAGAGCCAGGGAGCGTGGTGATGAGCTGCCAGCAACCCCGGTTACATCCATGAAAGCCTCGTCGATACTGGCAGGATCAACTATCGGTGAGAAGGAGAGCAGAACCTGGAGTATCTTCCTGGTATAGGATGTATAACTTCCGTGGCTTCCCGAAATGATGACCGCTTCCGGTGCCAGACGCATGGCTCTCACTATGGGCATCCCGGAACTAACCCCTTTTTCACGCGCTTCATAACTGCATGAGGCCACAACAGACCGGAGTGCTCTGCCGCCGACGATGACCGGCTTTCCATTCAGCCACGGAAAGGAAAGGCGCTCCACCGACACAAAGTACGTGTCCATGTCGATGTGAAAAATAGTGCGGGTAGTGCCTGTCACTATTTATTCGGAGTAGTGGAAATCAAGAGTCCAGGTGAGATCAGATGTGTCAAAATGAATTTCATAAACATCTTCTCCTTCAGTGCGTACAACGTAATGAAAAAGCGGATAAGCTCCTTCGCGGCTTTCCCATTTCGAGGATACCGAAATGATATGGTACACTTGACCGTTCCATCTGAAACGGCACGGCCGCACTGTTCCTCCGGTGAAATGACTGATCATTTCGACCGGTTCATCATACCTGGTCACCATGCTCCCGCCTCCTCGATAACTCTAAAATAGTAAACGTATGTTTAGTAGTCAAGGCAGGCATGAAAAAGGAAAATTGACACTGCCCGATCAGTACCGGTATTATGTTCGCGGAATGAAGATAACGTGAAACACTAAATGATTGTATGAGACAACTTCAACTTATACCGGATCAGGAAGATGCGACTGACAGATAGAAAACAGTTTGTTGTTATTTTTCTTGCTTTTACAGCTATGCTGATGCTTAATGCTCTGATCTACATGCCTTTTATCTCAGATGATGCCCTGATATCCATGCGCTATTCCCGGAGACTGGCAAGCGGTAACGGATTGACATGGACAGAAGGCCCCAGAGTGGAAGGATACTCCAATCTTCTCTGGGTTCTTCTAACAGCGGCTGGTGTATGCATCGGAATTGATGGTGTTGTCACAGTTCGACTACTGGGAATTCTCTCCATGGCCAGTGTTATTTTCAACGTACTCTTCACTTACAGAAGGAACCGCAACGGAGTATACATGGTTGTGCTTCTCTTCGCTGTGCTATCTGCGCCAATCGCGGTCTGGACTATTGGAGGTCTTGAACAACCGCTTGTTGCCGTTCTGCTGGCACTCTCTATTCCTTTGATATGGCGGATAATTGATCACCGGGAAGCGGGTGCCGGACTATTTCTGACCTCTTCCATCCCTCTTGCATTTCTGTGCATAACAAGACCTGACGGAGTTCTTTTCACATTTGCCGCTGTCCTGGTGCTGCTTTTCTCAGGTCATGGAAGAAAATCTTTTCTTCTTGCCCTGCTTCCAGCTCTGTTCATTCTGTTTCAGCTTGGCTTCCGGCTCTCTTATTATGGGGATTATCTGCCAAACACAGCCAGGATCAAGATTCACCCATCCGCCCATTACATTTTCTGCGGTATGAAATACATTCTTCGGGGTACATTCATTCTTTTTCCCCTGTCACTGTTTTCCTTCGCTGCAACCATCAGAGCTGTCCGTAAAAAGCATACGAGAACCCTCTTACCGGCAGCAATGGCCCTAATATGGGTCATCTATCTGATATTGATCGGAGGAGACAACTTTCCGGCGTACAGGCATTTCGTTCCACTGACAGTTCTTTTTATCTACATCAGCATCGAAGAGTTACGGCAGATAAAGGTCAAAAGGGTTTTCGGTACCGTGATGGTGGTTGCAGCAACGCTGCTTCTCTTTGTCATACTTCAGTTTACCGATTCGCGGAACCGTACAGCCCGGGAAGAACGATGGGAATGGGATGGACAGGTAATAGGTCTTCTGCTTAAAGAAGCCTTTGCAGAAAAAGAGCCTCTTCTTGCAGTTACAGCCGCTGGAACACTACCCTACTGGTCTGAACTGCCTTCACTGGACATGCTGGGTCTGAATGACAGGTATCTGGCTATGAATCAGGGAGAAAGCAAAGAGGGGGGGCTTGGGGGTCATAACGTATGCAATATTGAATATGTACTGGAAAGGAAACCTGATATCATCAGTTTCAATGCTGCCGGTGAACCAATAGGTTTCGCGCTTGCGGAAAATCTGTCAGCCTCGGAGGAATTCAGAAAACTGTACAGACAGATAAACATCAGAGGAACCCGACCATACACTCACCGTGGATTACTCTGGTTCAATACGGAAAGTCCTCTGATCGGAATCGAGAAAACCGCTGATTCTATCGTAATACCGGCCTATTTCTTCAATATGTACGAACACACTGTTATGCATACACAGAATGGAATTCCAGGAGTGACCATAACAGCGAATATGCAGGCAGGTATTGTTCTGACCGATATATCCAACCCTGATGAATGGATCTCCGAGGAGCAGTCTGAGGAATTTACCGTCACACTTCAGATGATTGGAGATTCTCTCATAGTAGAACTCATTACAGAGGATACAAGACCGGTTTTTATCGAGACAGTTGTTCTGACAGCAAGCGGGACCAGCAAGAGGAGTCGGTCCCTTTTACAATGAACGGTGAAGGCGCCAGATATCTCTCAGCGCTCTCGGGATTCTCCTTATCAGCGGCAGCGGCGTAGCCCGGATCTCTCTCAGATGGATGGGGATCTCACGGATGTTCACTCCGGCGCGCTGCGCTCTGATTACGAATTCAGTGGGAAACATGTCCAGTTCAAATCCGCATTCAGCCGGGATGTCCTCTATGGCTTTTTTCCGGATAACCTTTGGTCCATGAGTATCCGTTCCATCGTATCCGAGCAGCGTTCTGAGAAGAAATGTCAGTGTGAGAGTCGCAGCCTTTCGAATGAAGGGACGCTTATCAGCTTTCCCCGCAAGAACCTTGGAACCCTGTACAAAATCAACACTACCGGATCCAAGCAGCTTCATGCCCCGAATCCAGAAATCAATATCCAGCACATCAAGGTCATCTATTATGAGAATTTCCCCTTCAGCTTTGAGAAGACCTGTTTTCATGGCAAGTCCGTAATTCGGGTCAGGGAGGGAAACTGAACTGAGGGATTTATACTTTTCGGTGAGATCATGCAGCAGGTCAGGCGTCCTGTCAGTAGACCCGTTCTCAATTACTGAAACTTGAAATCCGGAAGGGAGCATTTCCAGAATCGGTATAAGCTGACTTTCCAGAATTCCTTCTTCATTGTAGACGGGAATGATAATTTCCACTTTTGAAGTACTCTCCGGATATGCATCCCGGAGAGACTCTGTATCCTGGTTAAAACCCCGGTTTGAATTTATCATGATATTTCTTTTCTTTTCCGCCCCACCCTTGCCACGAGCAGACTGAGTTCAAACAGGATATACAGAGGAAGAGTCAGCATTATCTGAGTCAGCGGATCCGGAGGAGTCAGCAGAGCTGCTATGATAAGCAGTCCTACAATTATATGTCTTCTGAAGCTTGCCAGAAAATGAGGAGTTACAACTCCCATCCTTACCAGGATAAGCACCAGGACAGGAAGCTGAAATGCGGTGCCGAAAATGAGAATGAACCTGCCGAGGAAATTGATATAATTCGCAAGGCTCCAGTCTCCCGTGATGTTTCCGGTTTCAAAACTGTGAAATACACCGAGCACCGGTTCAAGCATAAGAAACCAGGCGAATGCGGCTCCCGCAAGAAAAAGTATGACCGATACAATTGCCGCCCTGACTGCTGTTTTCCTCTCCTTTCTGTACAATCCTGGAGAAACGAATCTCCAGAACTGATAGAATATTATCGTAGAAGAAACAATAATACCTGCAGCTAGCGAAAGATTGAGGTGGGCTGAAAAAGCCTCAGGCGGAGCTAGAGTCTGCAGTCTTTCGGGGCCATGACTGAGCACCAGTATCATCAGTTGTCTGCTGAACAGGAAGGATACTATCACAGAACCTGCAAGCACTCCAAGGACAATGAATATCCGCTTCCTCATCTCTTCAAGGTGTTCCCAGAAACTACCCTCGGTGATTTTTTTCAATTTGAATTTACGCCCTCAGAGAGCTTAGAGCATCCGGAAGAATTTCCTCTTCCTGATCAGTTGTCATATGAATTAACCTGCAGTCGCTCCAGTCAAAGGGAAGAGCCCATATCCGTCCCCTGCTTCTGGTTTTCTTATCATGCTGAAGCAGTCTTGCGAGTACTTCAGAAGAAGGTATCCCCTCTATTTCTGTCGGCAGACCGCAGAATTCCAGGAGATGCTTTATCTCTTCGGGAAGATTGCTGTTTCCACCGAATCTTACGGCAATAGCGGCTTCAGCAATCATGCCCAGTCCAACTGCTTCTCCATGAGACAGTCTGAATTCACTCGCGCTCTCAAGAACATGCCCGACTGTATGTCCAAGGTTCAGAAGCATTCTGGAACCATTCTCAAGCAGATCTTCGGAGACAATATCACCTTTTACCTTCAGACATCTCTCTATCATCTCAAGAATCTGATCTGATGAGAACTCTGCTTCGCTCACTTCCTGAATAATGGTCTTGATTCCCGGATCACCGATCAGTGCTGTCTTCAATACTTCTGCCATACCGTTCCGGAATTCCCGTCCGGGGAGTGTATCAAGATATTCAGGTGATATCACAATCATCTCTGCCGGGTGAAAAGTACCTACCTGGTTCTTTATTCCGGCAAGGTTCACACCGGTTTTTCCACCAAGGCATGCATCCACCATTGACAGAAGCGTGGTGGGAACGATCATCAATCTTAAACCTCTGAGGTAAGTTGATGCTGCCATTGCACCTGTATCACACGTCAGTCCGCCGCCTATTACAATCACCGGGGTATCTCTCCGAACTCCCGCTCCAGCCATGCTTCTCCATATCTGATCAAGCGTAAAGGTATTTTTCAATTCCTCTGCAGCATCCATCAGATAAAGACCGGAGGATGAGGAAAAAAGAGACTGCATCTGATAATGGAACAGTCTTCCAACTTCCGAATCAACAACAAGAAATGAACTCTTCCATTCGTCCGGCAGTTCTTTTATCCAGTTCAATCCATCAGCGCCAGCACCTGCACATTCATATGTGCGAACTACTGTAACAGGATCATTGATATGAAATATTAAATCAGTCATATCACGCTTCATCGGGTTACCTCCGTACGATTACGAACGTAATGTACAGAATATATGAAACAAACATAATTCCACCTTCAATCCTGCTTATCCTCCCCTTATTGCTTCCCTTTCCTTTAAAAACCATGAACATGAACAGCATGACAGTAATGCCCATAACAACAAGAATATCAGGCAGCACCATCTGATTGAATCCTGGAAAGTCCATGGGTTTTATGGAAGCAGTAATTCCAAGTACGAACAGGATATTGAACAGATTACTGCCAATAATATTGCCCAGAGCCATGTCCCAGTGATTTTCTCGTACAGCAATTACAGAGACGACTATCTCCGGCAGTGAAGTTCCCAGAGCGACAACTGTTACGCTGATCAGAGTTTCAGTGACTCCCCAGGATTCAGCAATCAGGACTGCACTATCCACCACGAAATCCCCCCCGAAAATAACACCGACGATACCGCCGGCTGTCATCGCAATGGATTTGACGTATTCAAGAAGCAGGTTTTTGCAGGAATTTCTCGTATCATTCAGTCTTTCCCTTCTGTCCGATCTGCCCATCCGGAAAAGGT
>DAOWNO010000307.1 GCA_030642525.1 Candidatus Aegiribacteria sp. | reverse complement strand
TTCCAGGGACAGGGTATTGATGTGCTGCTATCCTACGAAATGGGAATAAGTGCTCTTGCCAGAGGCATAAAGTACGCGGAAAGCAATCATGAACTGGAAGACAATCTGAAAATCCAGGCTATGTGGAAACTCTATGAAAAACGCCTTCACCGAAGATCCCGCGTCTACAATCTCTCTTTAGGGACGTAGTCTGTTTCGTCAACTTAGGTTTAATATTAGCTATTTATTCAACGAAAATATGGTATAATTTAATCTGTGCAGGATTTCCTTCATTCCCGGATCCCGGAGGATAATACCCGAGTTGAATGACAGCTTCTCCTTTGAGTACTGCTTTGAAATTCCAGGTTTCCGTGCCGCCGACACCCATCATTCCCTCAGGATTCTCGTCCTGCTGGTACACCGGTTCTCCCGCTTGTTCTACAACAGTCGTTTCCTGTTCAATACCAACACATTTCCATTGATATCCGGTTGTTGGATTTGATTCAAGTGCAATTGAGAAATCGCCCCCGGCAGCTATGTGAATTATGCTCATAATAGCCACCTCGGTTGAATCATCAACAACAGCGGTGTCCAGGGGTACATTCTCACCGTTATCAACTACTGGCTCTTCATATGTCGATGCATCACCGTTATCTGTCCCGCAACCTGTCACAAGCAGAACCGAAGTGACAATCAGAATCCATTTCATTTCATCCACCAATCATTTTGTTCAGCTATCGATGTAAACTGTTTTGCAGTTCATGAACTCCAGCATCCCATTTCGAGATAATTCCCGCCCGAATCCTGATAATCCAATTCCTCCGAACGGAAGGCGTGGGTCTGATCGGACGAATGCATTAACAAAACAGGCTCCAGCTTCAAGTTTAAGCGCTATTCTCTCTCCTCTCGCAGAATTCTCAGTGAACACGGATGCTCCAAGTCCGAAAGGTGAACTGTTTGCAATATCAATCACTTCCTTTTCATCCTTCACGGAACAGACGGCCGCAACGGGACCGAAGGTTTCCTCGTCGAAAACAGGCATACCATTCCGGCAGTTTCCGAGGACTGTAGGCGGGTAGAAGGCTCCCTGCAACTCGGGGATTTCTCCTCCGGTCAATACTTCAGCGCCTTTTGCAATACTCTCTATCACCTGCTGATGAAGCCGATCTCTGATATCGTATCTCGCCAGTGGCCCAAGAGATATTTCTTCGTCCAGTGGATTTCCGATCTTCCCGGAAGTCATTTCCGTAACCAGAAGCTTCAGGAATTCATTATAAACGCTTTCAACGACTATGAATCTTTTCGAGGCAATGCAGTTCTGCCCGGCGTTGATCAATCTTGAGAATGCGGATATCCGTGCCGCGTGAATCAGATCAGCGTCCTCCAGAATAATTGCAGGATCGCTTCCGCCCAGTTCAAGAACGCACTTCCTGACCTCTGCTCCGGCAACCGCCGCAACGGCTCTTCCAGCCTGAACGCTTCCGGTGAGAGTAACAGCTTTTATTCTGCAGTCGGCAATAATTCCCGCGGATACTTCAGGTACATGTTTCTCAGAGACAAGCAGAACTTCAGTAAGGCCAGGAGGGAAACCCGCGTCCTGAAACAGTGTCTTTATCATCAAAGCGCACCCGGTAACGTTCGGCGAATGCTTCAGAATAAACGCGTTGCCTGCCATTACAGCCGGAGCCGCAAATCTGAATAACTGCCAGAATGGAAAATTCCAGGGCATTACTGCAAATATTACACCAAGAGGCTGAAAGCAGATGTAACTAAGGTCTGCATCGGTCTTAACAATCTCATTCTTCAGGAATTCCGCTCCGTTTTCAGCGTAGTATCTGCAGACCCATGCGCATTTCTCAGCTTCCGATACCCCCTGAGCAAGAGGCTTCCCCATTTCCACGGCCATGAGCCTGGCCAGGTCAACTTTTCTCGATTCAAGCAGTGCTGCCAGACGCATGAGCGCATCGGCGCGCTTCTGAAGGGAGGTTTCCTTCCAGTCCAGGAATGCACTGTGCGCATTATTGATGATGCCTTCAATCTCGAAGGCTGTATGTTCACTCCACGATCCTATTATCTCTCCGGTGTATGGATTGATCGATTCAAGAAAACCATTTCCGGAAATGATTTTTCTATTACTCACAGGATTCCTTTCAAAAGCCCGGCAGAATTCAGAATTACCGTTTGTGTTAAACTATTCCATAGTATGAAAAAAATCAAAGGTCAATTATTGGTTGACCTGGAAGCAGTATTTCATTAATAAACTTAACACATTCGGATAAGAATAAACGGAGGTAGAAATGAAATACAGTCCATTCTGTTTTCTGATACTGCTCTTCACTGCCGGAATATCAGGAGCAGCACACCTGGCATCAGTTGAATTCCTGGGATTCTCTGACGATGGAATGTTCGCAGCAATAGAACAGTGCTGGATATCTGATGGAAGCGGCGCTCCGGGAGCAGAGCTTATCATCAAATCTGTGCCTGATGACAGTGTAGTTCACAGATACAGAATCCTCTGGCCTGAGGAGTTGCTATATGCGGATGGTGTGGAAAAGGTTTTCCTGAATTCCGATAATCCGGCCAGTGACTCAATTCATGGATTGTCACAGGCTCTTCTTGACAGCCTGGGAATTTCCCCCGGAAACACTGGCGTGCACTGTATTCATCATCCTCTGACGGACAGGGACGCTGTGCCGGATAGAGTATCATTTGTAACATGGCTCGGAGCCTTTTCATACACGGGTCCCGAATATATTCTTCAGCTCCGTAATCATCCGGAAATGCCTGAATCCCCACCGGAGTGGCTGTCTATGTTCGACTGTCCGGTTCTACTTGAAACAACAATCACGAATCGATCCGGCGATACGCTTTTGTTTCAGAAGGATTCTTATCCCGAGTATGGATACGAGTATGTGTCGGAATACAGAATAAGAGATGTATATGTTGAAGGAGACAGCCTGACAGCAATTATCCTGAACACCGTTGAACCAGGTTTCGAGGGTGCTGACAGTCGATTCAGAATAATTACGGGAGTACTCCGCTAACG
>DAOWNO010000086.1 GCA_030642525.1 Candidatus Aegiribacteria sp. | reverse complement strand
CGCGATGCATATCACCGCAAGCGTCTACATCAATGATGACGAACAGGGGTTGCTTCAGGATTACGACGATTGGCTCGAGGGACTGGCGCCACATGAACCGATATCCCGCTACAGGCACAACAGAACCGGGGAAGACAACGGAGACGCACACCATAAGCGTCAGATCATGGGGCGGGAAGTGGTCGTTGCAGTTACTGATGGAAAACTTGATCTCGGTCCGTGGGAGCAGATATTCTATGGCGAATTCGATGGCAGAAGAAAAAAAAGAGTGATGGTGAAGATAATAGGCGAGTAGGAATAAATTTTCACTGTCACTGTATTATCACGGGATCTTTATATTTGATTTGTTTAACATCTGAAGGGAGTTTCATATGAAAAAGACCGGACTGGTAATTATCCTGGTTCTGCTGATGTTCACAGGCATCGCGACCAGCCAGCAATACTACGAATACCCGGCACAGATCACGACTACAGGAATGGGTACCGCCAGTGCGGAACCGGATGTGGCTTCGATTGTTTTCGGTGTGGATATTACAAGGTCTGAACCCGATATAGCAGTTGATGACGCAGCACGGATGATCCATACAGCAATGGCTGCGGCAAGAGCGGAAGGAGTAGCCGGAGAAGACATGCAGACTGTAAGCTACAATCTCTGGGTGGAGCAGGTCTGGGATGATTACGACTACGAGTATACAGGGGAAATGGAATATCACGTCATGCACTACATAAAAGCGGATATTCGTGATATTGAATCGGTCGGAGACGTTCTCGCCTCTGTTGTAAGTGAGGGTGCCAATTCCATAAACGGAGTCACCTTCTTCGTTGAAGACACTTCCGCATTGTACGTTGAAGCAAGACAGCGAGCAGCAGAACACGCTCTTGATAAAGCACAGCAGCTGGCTGACTGTTTTGGAATATCCCTTGGTGACATCTCCAGCATCAGCGAATGGACAAATAACTACTATTACGACGATTATGGAGCTTTTTATAACTACGGCGGCGGTCTGGATTCTTATGCTCAATCTCCATCAATTACTCCGGGAGCTTACTCTATTTCAGTGGAGGTATCGGTTACCTTCAAAATCGAAGAGTAGTCATGACACGGGGAGTCGCTATTCCGCTGTTATTTGTACTGGCTACAGGTACCGGTGCAGAGATGTACAGTACAACGCCGGATTCAGCGGTGCTGAATACCTGGAATGCTGTGCTGAACGGCTCCCCGCAAGAATTCCTTGCAACCCTGGAAAGCGGCTGCGCTTCACAGATAATGCAGGAATGCACTGAATATCTTCATCTGATGCAGACGATGTCTTTTGAGGAACTGGGAATGATATTCGCTGAATTGCGGCTGGAAGCGGCTCCTGGAGAAATCGAATACTGGGATAACATCGCAGTTCTGGAGATGATTCTGTCAGCTCCGGAACAGTCTTATATCCTTGAAAAGAGTATTCTGCTAATAGACAGTCTTCAGAGCGGGGATGGCACCTGTGTCGTGTTTATTTCTCTGGACTTGAGCGGGATCGGAAATACACTTCTGGAAATCCCTGTTGTCTCTACAACCGCTGGCTGGCAGGTTACAGGGATTGATCCGATCGTTTCGTCCGTTCTGGAATCAATTATTATTCGATAAGAAACTTGACAAACGGCGTATTTCCGAGATAAACTGATAGCACAATGGAAATACTTGTAGTTTTTCAGCTTGTTCTGTTATCGCAGTCTCCGATTATTACGGAAATCGCGGCAAATCCTCTTGTAGAGATCTCCGGTGAATTTGTTGAGATATTCAATCCATCATATGAGCCCATCTGTGTGAGTAACTTCAGCATTACAGACGGAGATGCCCTCGACGAACTCGTCCCCTGGGATGAAACCATCTATGGTTCTTTTCCACACGCTGGAATGCTTCTCGGAACCGATACCATTCCCGCAGAAGGTTTTGCCCTGGTATTTGAGCTGGATTATCCGGATAACCCAGTATATGAAATACCTCCCGGAACACTCATTCTCACAACCGCTGATTACGCGATCTGCAACGGCCTGGCGGCATCCTCCGATCCTCTTACCCTCTTTAACTCTGGTGGTACCGCTGACAGCAATGCTGTAAGCACATACGGTACTCCTGTCAATTCGGACACATGGCAGGAAAGGGACGATGACGGCCTTGACGGAATACCTTTCGACCCCGGGGAAGGTTTCACGGTTGAACGATTCCCATGGTCATCTCCTGACGGGGAAGGATTCTGGATAACAGGACCTGAAGGAGGCACACCCGGTACCCATGCTGAAGCTCCGCCTGACACTCTGAATATCTCCTGCGACAGTATCTGGACTTATCCTGTAGATCCCCCTGCGGGAACTCCATTTGAAATACTGGCTTCCTTCACTTGCTGGGGCAATGTCTCTCCATCGAATGGCACTCTGATCCTTTTTCTGGACAGCCAGGGGGATTCTATAGCAACTGCTGACGAAATTCTGGCTGAATTCCCGGCAACACGGCTTGAACCGGGCTTAACAGATACGTTCACTGTAATGACTGCACTTGAGCAAGGCTGGTACCTTCCATCAGCTCTTGCGGAAGTACCGGAGGATGAGTATACGCCCGATGATTTCAGATCCATCGCCACAGCGACAGGAGAAGGTATAGATCCTGTTATCACAGAAGTATTATGTAATCCCATTGAAGAGGATTACGGCGAATTCATCGAGATATACTACCCCGGTCCAGGTATCTTCCCTCTAGCCGGATGCTCTTTCACCGATGGGGACGCGCTTGATGTAATCTCGATATGGTCTGAAACTCAGCTATCTGATCCTGACGCTGTCTATTCGGCATATTTACCGGCAGACGGATACGGTCTGGTTCTGGATCCGGAGTACATCTACGGATCAGAGCCATACGATCTTGCAGAGTCAACTTATGTATTCACGGTTGAGAACACGACGATCGGCAACGGTCTAACCGGTAATGATCCGATAACATTGTATGATCTGAATGGAACCGCTCAGATAAACGTTCTATCAACCTATGGAACACCTCTGATGTTCGATGATCCACTCCTTTGTGATGATGACGGTCTCGATGGCATCCCATACGATCCGGGTGAACACCACAGCGTGCAGCGAAGACTGTTCAGCCTTCCTGACGAAGAGTTTTCATGGGTGACTTCACCGGAGGGAGGAACTCCTGGTGCTCCAGCAGATTGTTCCGATACAACGGATGCTGCGATTGACTCTCTGACGATAACTCCTCCGGATCCTGAACCGGGTAATTCACTTCTCATTACAGCTTTCTTTTCAAACAGAGGGACAATACCCTTTACAGAAGCTGAAGTAATCATTTTTCTGGACATGAATGCTGATTCCGTTGCGCAGCCTGGTGAAATCCTCCTTATAGAGCTTGCGGATTCTCTTTATCCCGGAGAATATGGCAATATCCCGGTAACGATCAGCGCTCCTGAAACCGGCTGTTATATTGCTGCCGCACGGATATCACTTGAGGGTGATCCTGTACCGGAAAACGATTTCTTATATGAAAACTTCACTACCGGAGGCGGAGTTAATCTTGTCGTTTCAGAAGTTCTCTGTAACCCTTCCAGCGAAGATCACGATGAATTCATTGAGATATGGTTCCCCGGTCCGGGTGTGTTCGATGTTTCCGGATGCAGTTTTACTGACGGCGACGCACTGGATGAGCTGATTCCATGGAACAGCGAATACGGAATTCTGCAGGACCCCGATGTGATATGCTGTCCGTTTATACTCTCGGAAGGTTTCGCTGTAATCCTTGATCGGGAATACACTGACGGGTTCCAGCCGTATGACTACCCTTCCGGGACTGTTATTCTCACTACAGGTAATACTACCCTTGGAGACGGTCTCTCACAAAATGATCCAATTTCCCTCTATGCGTCCAGCGGTACCGCATCTTCCGATGTGATGTCAACTTATGGAACCCCGGTGAATTCTGACGAACCTTTACTCCGAGACGATGACGGTCTGGATGATATACCTTTTGATCCAGGCGAGGATAACAGCGCCCAGCGCAAGGAGCTGAGCGGACCGGACGCTTTCAATAACTGGATTATTTCGAACGATGGCCCGACTCCCGGAGCCCCTCCCCCGTTCATCGTAGAGGGCATGAACGCGGCATCCCTCGGTATGAACTGCGCTCCGCCGATGGGACCTTCTGATGAAAACATCATTCTCATATCACTGTTTATCAACTCGGGAACTGATACTATTCCCTCAGGTGACCTCTCAATAGCTTTTTACAGTGACGCAGATCAGAGTGGAGCCCCTTCAGAGAATGAACTGATTGACAGTTATGTATGCGGTATTGTTGCGCCTGGAGATTCGATTGAAGCAAACTGCCAGTGGATTTCATGTCCGGGAGAAATGCTTCTATTCTCTGTAGCCATCTGTGCCTCAGATTCTTTCCCCTCGGATGATACGACATCATGCGTCTGGAACAGACACGGTTCCATTGTACTCAATGAGATAATGTACAGTCCTGCACCCGGCGAACCCGAATGGGTTGAGATTATTAACAGATCGGTAAATCCTGTTCAGTTATCGGGCTGGACATTCGAAGATTCACGTGATCAGGTTGTTTTCTGTGACGACACTCTGTTTCTCCAGCCGGACAGCTTTGCCGTGATAGTATCTGATTCTTCCGAGTTCAGGGAATTATGGGCAAATGTTGAATGCCCCGTTCTACAGCCTTCAAGCTGGCCAACACTGAATAACAGCACACAACAGGGTGAAGAATGGGCAGACCAGCTGATTCTGAGAAATATCGCAGGTCAGGCAACAGATTACGTGCCGTATGATGATGACTGGGGCGGCGCAGCTGGAATAAGCCTTGAAAAACTGAATCCGGACTTCAATGGATATGACTCAGCAAGCTGGAGCGGATGCATGTCAGGAGGCACACCTGGAAATGAAAACAGCTGCACTTCGGAAAGCACAGGTGGTGAGTTCCTTGAATTCCATCCCAATCCCTTCTCCCCCGATGGTGATGGGCGGGACGATCTGCTCACGATTGAAATGAACTTCAGCAGTCCTGAAAACGAAGTCACACTTGAAATCTACAATGTGCAGGGGCGATTGATCCTGCAGCTCCTGAACAGAGAGACCTGCGGGAACTCAAGAGTAATCGTCTGGGATGGAACCGGTGAGGACGGCGTGAGGCTAGTTATTGGGCGTTACATCATCTTTCTTGGTTCAAGAGCATCCGATACAGGTGAATTTCGACATACCTGCGAAGTCGTTATCCTGGCCCGACCTCTATAGAGGGACGTACCACACTTCTTCAACTTGCAGTGGAATGATTTGCTATTTCAAGTCTTTCCAAACATTCACAACACCGTCTCCTCTGGAAAAATCAATATTGTAACCACGGTTCTTGAAGAGGTATATCATCCTGGGATTACCTGTCGTAGTTTCTGCGACAATCCGTGTTATTCCCCATTTCCGAGTGATTTTTTCACAATAATCAGTAAGGATCCCACCTAAACCCTTGTTCTGGCATTTATCAATTACCAGAACAGCATACTCAACTGTTTTAAGATTCGGGTCAGCCACCAGTCTCCCCACACCAAGAAGTTCTCGCTTTCCAGCCTCTTCTTGTTCGGCTACAATTGCGATTTCACGATCATAATCAATGTAGCAGAACCTGACAGCGGCGTTATGGGTTTCCCAGTTAAAGAAAAACCTGAATCTCGAATAGATTGATTCTTTTGAACAGTTTCCAAGCATTTCCATCCACATGGGTTCATCTTCGGGCCGGATTGGTCTTAATAATATTTTTGTGCCATCCTCAAGATGAATTACTTCAACAAATTCCTCAGGGTATGGCCTGAGAGCAAGGTGCTCATATGGTTTAATTTGCGTCGTTATACGCCTGATAACCGCTCTGGCATCCAAGGCAATTACACCTTCCTGGCCGCAGAGAAGTGGATTAACATCCAATTCCTCTATTTCAGGATTGTCAGAAGCAATGTAGGAAAACCTGATTATAGTCTCAATAAGACCATCCATATCTACTGGTGGGCTTCCTCTATATCCCTCAAGAAGAGGCCATATTCGCAACGATTCCAGCATTCTCCTCGCAAGCCGTTCATTCAGTGGCGGGAATCCAATAGAACTGTCCTTCCATATTTCAGCGGTAACTCCTCCGATTCCAATCATTATCACGGTACCGAAAACAGCGTCTTTCTTTAATCCGAGAATCAACTCAATACCGTTCCTGAAAGAAACCATTTTTTGTAAAGTTACTCCACGAATACTGGCCTCTGGTTTATTCTCGACCACAGTACGAATAATCTGGCGGAAAGCGGAACGCATCTCCATCTCATTAGCAAGATTCAGTATAATCCCACCAACATCAGTCTTATGAGTGATATCTGGAGAATCGATCTTCAATACAACTGGATATCCGATCATTGCAGCAACTTCAGCTGCTTTATCCTCATCCGGAGCAAATATCGGATTGGTAATTTGTATACCGTACCCGCTTAGTAAATTCTTTGTATCTTTTTCTGAAAGCAAAACATCCTTATCAGTACATAATGAAACAAGTCCTGATTTAACCGATTCTCTATCAGCATTGAATTCTATGCGGAAATCACGTGGAGTTTCGTAAAGATTCTCAAGATTTCTGTTGTAATTGACAAGTGTCATGAATGCCCGTACAGCCTGTTCAGGAGTGTTGTATGATGCTATGCCTGAATCCACAAGTATTTTAATCCCATCTCTAACGCTCTCTCTGCCAAACCACGCCGCTAGTATCGGCTTTCGGGTCTCAGTTACCAGCTCTCCAATAACCCTGGCTACCCTGGTCGGGTTTGTCATTCCCTGAGGTGTAAGGATTACAAGAAGGGCATCAACACCATCATCCTCAAGCAGAATTTTTGATGCCTGTTTAAAACGCTTCGCTCTCGCATCTCCTAGTATATCAACAGGATTCCTCCTGGACCAGATTGGTGGGAGACAATTATCGAGTCTTCCAATACTATCTGATGACAGTTCTGCCAGCACTCCATCCTGATCCATCAACGCATCTACTGCCATAACTCCGGGACCACCAGCATTTGTGACAATTCCAAGTTTCGATCCTTTCGGAATTCTGTTTCTTCCAACAAGCTCAACGCAGTCGAATACTTCAGCAATGTTAAAAACTCTTACTACTCCGGTTCTTCTGAAAGCTGAATCGTACACTGCGTCTTCAGATATTATCGCACCTGTATGTGAAGCCGCAACAGCAGCGGACTGAGGAAATCTTCCGGCTTTATAAACAAGTATTGGCTTTGTTCGCGCAAAGCTCCTTGTTGCTGTTATGAATCTTCTTGCGTTGGATATTGATTCAATATAAAGAATTATAAACTTGGTTTTTTCATCTTCACCAAAATAATCTATCAGGTCAGCAAAATCTACATCTATGGCATTCCCAATTGAAACGAAATAGGAGAATCCTATCTTCTCTTCTTTAGCCCAATCGAGTACGGATGTGCAAAGCGCTCCGGATTGTGAGATAAATGCAACATTTCCCTCCTTCGGCATTATTGAGGCGAAGCTTGCATTCAGTTTCAATCCTGGAACAACAATTCCAAGACAATTCGGACCAAGT
>DAOWNO010000294.1 GCA_030642525.1 Candidatus Aegiribacteria sp. | reverse complement strand
TGTATGGACTGTCAATTTCAAGATCTCCGTACAGAAGCACTTCCCTGACCTCTCCAATTGCATACTGCACTGTCGCGCAGCTTTCCAGTTTCATGCCGCTTCTCATTCTTGAGAGGAATACACCGGAGATAACCGCCCTTTCAGAGTCAATTTTTGCTTCCCTCTCAACGATGGAAGCAAGAATGATCGTCTCATGAACACTGAGACCTGAACTCTCCAGAAGCTCCGCCCTGTCCGCCGGCCATCTGGACATGCCTGTTTCAAC
The DNA here is from genome assembly GCA_030642525.1 of Candidatus Aegiribacteria sp. Classification (GTDB taxonomy): domain Bacteria; phylum Fermentibacterota; class Fermentibacteria; order Fermentibacterales; family JCC-6; genus Aegiribacteria. The sequence continues at coordinate 3,008 of DAOWNO010000294.1, read as the reverse complement.
TATCCTCCTGAGAACCTGCTCAGCCATAAGAGAATCGGCAAACTCATATGTCTCCGGAAAAAGGTATCCTTCAAGAGTAGTCAGATTCAATGATGACAGAAAGGATGAATCCAGCGCCAGGCTGTCCAGCAAAGCCCGCCTTAAGCAAAGACTGTCCGATAATACATCGAGGGACTGCTCCAGAGTAAGAGCCGGCGTAAGTGTAACCCAGCTCGTTTCAACGGGAATGACATCTCCGGCTGCCAGAATCCTCAGAATCGAATCAGGAGACATGCTATCCGTAATATGATAAATACCCGCCTGCAATGATGGAGAGTTATGCGCTTGCGAGTATCTCCAGAGGAAATAGACCGGACTTCGAATAAGTCCTGAATCCGCCAATGTTTCAGCAATCTGCTTGACTCCCCATCCTCTCTCTACCGTAAAAACGCAATCTTTACCGTTACCAGACGAACTTCCGCACCATTTCATGAGGATCAGCCCGGTCAGTATCAGAATAATCAAACCAATGATAACTAAAGCAGCAGCACGTTTCATGGTTGCCCCAGATACCGTTTGAGTATAATCGCAGCAGCCAGAGAATCCCGTTTCCCGTCTCTGATTTTATTTGTTTTCTGCATTTTTACTTCTTTTGTTGAGCCGGTCTCCCTTATGAGTTCAACTTCGAACCCTTTGCGTCTCAGGTATTCAGCAAGCAGTTCAACCTCATGGGAGAACTCAGTTGGTTTTCCCGAAGATGTAAGTGGAAGCCCAAGAACTACTGTACCGCAATCGTACTTGCTCTGAAGAGTTCTGATCCTCTGCGCTATCATTGTCCAGGTTGTATCCACCAGAGGATCCTGGGGAAGAACAACACCGGAAAGACATATCGCGAAACCGGTTCTCTTTCTTCCGTAATCAATCGCTATTTCAGTCAATTAAAAATCTCTCTTCTTAAGACTGCGGTAACCAATTCTGATAGAAATAAAAGTTACAACACCTGTTAAGATGCCAAGAATAATCAGAGCAACAGTCATCGGACCTATCAGCGCCTGCTCAGATCCAAAGGCAGGAAAAGCCCTGCGAATTGTCATGCCGAGCACTGACACTGCAACGAGAACATAACCCATGGATACGCATGCGGCGATTATACCTCCGTGGCCGCTTGCAATGCTTGCGGCGCTGCCTGTGTCAAAACGGGGAAACACCGCGCCAAGGCAGGTATTGATACTGACAAGAGCGATACACATAAACCCCAGAGCAACAGTTGAAGAAACTACAAGCACTTTCCCGGCGCCGATTGCTATTGTAGACCAGATGCCAATTCCGATTATAAATGGAGTAATGAAAAGAAATGACTCAATTAGTTTTGATTTCAGCAGCATCTTTCTTCCCGCCGGAAGCTGCAGGATGTAACTGATACCAGCACCCTCAAGGCTGATTGCCGGAAATGTGAACCTGACAAGAATAGTAGCCGTCACAAAACATGAAAAAGAAAAATTCATGTAGACAAGAACAGACCGCCAGAGAGGATTGCCTATATCCATGGGAAATCTGTTTATGTTGAACGCGTAAACCAGGAACAGTCCTGCCAGTAGAAGAAGCTGACTCCATTGCACAGGATCCCGCAGAAAAACAAGAATATCCTTCTGCATCATTGTCCTGAATCTCCCGCGGGAACGCAACAGCAGAGAGCTGCTTCTCCTGCGGGAAGAAACAGTGGATACGGCGGAGAACCGTCTTCTGAATCCGGGACAGATAATGATATAAGCCAGGAACATTGCAATAACTGATTCAAGGATCAGGATGCCGGCATTCTGAAGAGCTTCCATCCAGATTCCATTATTGACTAAAAACACAGTATTTCCAAAAAGGATATGAGGCCAGAGTCGACCGCCAGCTACAGGCAGATCAGCAACAAACTTATGAACTGCTTCCAGCGCGATCGCTTCTTCAGCAACTATACCCTCAGGTCCGGAACTTTTCAGAACAAGATAGATACCTGCAGTTACAATTAATCCAAGGATTACGGCCGCTTTCCAGAGTTTGCCGCTGCTCTGGCTCATTCGAATTGATGTTCCAAGCAGAATAGAACCTGTTGAAACCCATACAGCCAACAGAAACGGAAACAGAATAAGGGCGATGACGGAGGAAAGAAAGTTGTATTCAAGCGAAACATTAAATGCGATTAAAATTGGAATCCCCAGCAGAATTGTAGCCCATCCCGCATTGAACCAGCTCTCAAGCATTCGAAAAAACGCAATCAGACTGTCCCGAACAGGAAGGGTGAGCATCAGGGAAGTCTCCCTGGATCTGAACATGGCAGAGACTCCGCTGATGAAAGAGGAGATGCCGATAAATATGCCAAAGGACATGAAAGTCATTCCAAGAAATCTCCGGGCAAGCGCAATACCGAATCCCGGAAAGGTGCTTTCAAGGCTGTAGATATATGAAAACAGGAAATGAAACAGCAAGAAAATACCAGGGATAAGAATGGACATGGTAATGCCCGCAGCAATGAGTTTCAGCCTGTTATTCTCCCACTCTGAAGCAGCTGATCCTCTGAGGGAATTGATTCTGATTCTGAACAGCAGTCCTGCTTTTGAATACATACTGAAAGATACTATTCTATCCCGCGGATTCACAATACTCCCGGCTGTCCCTGATTCCCTGCCGATGGTGCATGGACACATCTTCACCGCAGAAATAGATTACAACAATTCGAAAGGAGAATAACGGTGAAATGTCCTAACTGTGGCGCTCAAATTGGCGATTTCAAGGGTGAGACCTATGTATGTCAGTACTGTGCATCAACATTTCACAAACACGAATTAGACCCAGACTGGAAAAGTGAATCAGAGAATACTGCTGTCAAGGAAATCCACCACTACCACCACAATGAACCTCCTGACAGGCTCTCCGCCGGAATGGGATGCCTCTGTTTTCTTTTCTTCCCCATCGGATGGTTCATCTATTTCCTGAACCGTGAATCCTCTCCAAAGAAAGCAAAAGCAGCCCTCATCATAGCT
>DAOWNO010000131.1 GCA_030642525.1 Candidatus Aegiribacteria sp. | reverse complement strand
TATTCCGGAGGAGGATATTCCTTCTCTGAAGAAGACTGGATTCAAGGCTATTTTCACTCCGGGAACTGCTGCGATTGAAGTAATTGACTTTATTCAGAACGAATTTCAGTCAGGGTAATTCCACAATGGCGCAAATCCGTCCGGACATGGATCTGCTTCCCTCGGGAATTGAAAGTTTTATCAAGGATGTGAGGGAAAGCAGGCCCAGGGGTCTGGCCCGGGTTCTCTCAATGGTGGAAAACAGCCACCCATCCAGTTCCATGATACTTCACTCTCTCTATAATCCGGACAGGCAGGCAAAAACCATAGGAGTAACCGGTCCACCAGGAGCCGGTAAGAGTACTCTTGTGAACCTGCTCATTGGTCACTGGAGAAAACTCAACAGAAAAGTGGGAGTAATAGCCATTGACCCGTCATCTCCTTTTTCCGGCGGCGCTCTGCTGGGGGACAGAGTAAGGATGCAGACCCATGCTTCAGATCCGGGAGTATTTATCAGGAGCATGGGCAGCAGAGGACACCTTGGAGGTCTTTCCGGGGCAACACGGGACGCTCTTGAAGTTCTGACTTCTGCCTCCTATGACCCGGTACTGGTTGAAACGGTTGGAGTAGGCCAGGCGGAAGTGGAGGTTGCCTCTATCGCGGATATTACTCTGCTTGTGCTTGTGCCCGGTCTTGGTGATGAAGTTCAGACTATGAAAGCCGGTATTATGGAAATCGCTGATGTAATTGTTCTGAACAAAGCGGACAGGCCCGGTATAGAACAGCTTGAAACAACGGTTAATGCCAGCCTTGAATTTGTGGATGATCGTACAGTACGACCACTCGTTATCAGATGCTCCGCGCAGACGGGAGAAGGAATCGATTCTCTTGCCAGCACCGTAGACAGCCTGCTTTCGTCTGAAGCAGTCAGCCGGGATAATGCGAAACGGAGAACAACCCTCATACTGAACGGAATTATCAGGGAAAAAGGATCTGAGCTTGCGAAAAAACTTATTTCTGAGAAATACGGCAGCATTAACAGAGCGATAGAATCGATACTCTCCGGAGAAACAACACCCTACATGATAGGAGAGATGTTCAGCGGATTCTTTGAAGGGATACAGGATAAGGATAATGGCAGTAAGAAGGATTGATCATATCGGAATTGCTGTTGAGAGTCTTGAAAAGACGATTCCGTTCTACAGAGATGTTCTTGAACTGGAATTACTCGGCATCGAAGAAATTGCTTCGCAAAAAGTTCGTGTAGCGATGTTTGCGATAGGCAGTTCCCGCATAGAGCTTCTCGAACCTACATCTCCAGAAAGCCCTGTTGCAAAGGCGATCGAGAAGAGAGGCCTGGGAGTGCATCATATCGCATATGCGGTTGACAGCGTTGAGGCTGAAATTGAATCATTCATCGAAAAAGGAATCAGAATGATTGATACAGCTCCCCGGGGTGGAGCCGGATGTTCAAAAATAGCCTTTGTACATCCTTCCGATAGCGGAAAAGTACTCACAGAATTATGCGAACATGTACCAGCGGAAGAGGAAAACTGATAATGAGTTCTCTTGAGAAAGCAGATAAGCTCCGTGCTCTTCGAGAAAAGGCTTTTGCAGGCGGCGGTGAGAAAAGGATAGAGAAACAGCATGCGCAGGGAAAGATGACTGCAAGGGAAAGAATCGATCTGCTGCTTGACCATGACAGTTTTGAGGAATTTGACATGCTTGTTACACACAGGTCCACAGCTTTCGGACTGGACAAGAAAAAAATTCCAGGAGACGGCGTGGTTACCGGTTATGGAACCATCGATGGTAGACAGGTTTATGTCTTCTCCCACGATTTCACGGTGTTTGGAGGAAGCCTTTCAGAAACATTCGCTGAGAAGATTCTGAAAATAATGGATATGGCTGCCATGAACGGCGCTCCCCTGATAGGGCTGAACGATTCGGGAGGAGCCCGCATTCAGGAAGGTATTGAAAGCCTTGCCGGTTACGGGAAAATATTTCTTAAGAATGTTCTCTATTCCGGAGTAATACCGCAGATATCCGCGATACTTGGCCCCTGCGCCGGAGGCGCTGTATACAGCCCGGCCATTACTGATTTCACTATTATGGTGAAAGGCATAAGCTACATGTTTGTAACCGGCCCCAACGTTGTAAAGACGGTAACGGGGGAAGATGTTACAAAGGAGCAGCTCGGGGGGCCACTAATCCACAGCAAACGAAGCGGTGTCTGCAGTATTGCATGTGAGGACGAGGAAGAAGCTCTTCTTCTAATTCGAAAGCTGATCAGCTACCTGCCTCAGAACAACATGGAAGATCCCATCAGAGTGATATGCACTGATCCTGTTGACAGACAGGAGATGTGGCTGGACGAATACATTCCTGACAACCCGAACAAGCCATATGAGATGATAACACTGATTGAAGCTGTTGTGGATAATGAAGAGTTCTTTGAGATTCAGAGAATGTTTGCTCCTAATATCATTATAGGGTTCGCGAGAATGAATGGTCGCTCTATTGGAATTATTGCGAATCAGCCTTCCTACCTTGCAGGTGTTCTCGACAATGATGCTTCCGTTAAAGCCGCACGATTTGTACGATTCTGTGATTCATTCAATATTCCGATACTGACTTTCGTTGATGTACCCGGTTTCATGCCTGGTACCGCGCAGGAATACGGCGGGATCATCAGAAACGGCGCAAAACTTCTATTTGCTTATGCGGAAGCGACTGTGCCTAAGATCACGGTTATCACAAGAAAAGCATACGGCGGGGCATACGATGTCATGAGTTCCAAGCATATCGGCGCGGATATCAATTACGCATGGCCAACGGCGGAGATTGCTGTCATGGGTCCTGACGGAGCTGTTGAGATCATATTCCATCATGACATAAAAGCGGCGGATGATCCCGTTCAAAGGAAGAAAGAACTTGTTGATCAGTACAGGTACAAGTTCGCCAATCCATACGATGCCGCTTCAAGAGGTTACATCGATGATGTGATAATGCCTTCCAATACGAGGTTTCGCCTGATCAAAGCTCTGGAAATGCTTGCAGGAAAAAGACAGACCCTGCCGCCGAAAAAGCATGGAAACATACCGTTATGATATCTGCGGCAACGGCAATACTGATAGCTGTACAGGCTCAATCGATAGCTGATAATATTCATGGAGGGCTCGGAATAGCCTTTGTAGGTATGCTTACTGTCTTTATCGGTCTTATCTGCCTTTCCATTTTTCTGCCTGTTCTGGAGAAGTGGGTTGAAAACGGTTTTGGATTGAGAAAAAAGGAAGAAAGATCAGAAAATGCCGGAAAAAAAACTGTCCGGCGCCTTTCCCCTCATGAAATTATTGCGGTTTCCGCAGCAATTCATGCTCACTTCTGTTTCCTTGATCAGATTGAGCATATGAAACTTACGTGGGAGACTCACGAAAAACCTTACTCTCCCTGGAGATTGGCCGGCAAAGCAGAACAACTCCAGAAAACCGGATCGGTGTGGAACAGGAGCCGGGAAAATGCGTGAATACAAGATAACGATTGACGGAACGACTTATTCAGTGGACATAGGAAGAATTGTCGATGATAAAGTTGATGTAGTTCTTGATGGAAAAACTTATCAGGTAAGTGTAGAAACCCCGATGAGAAAAGTATCAAAAACACCTGTCATCAAGAGAAGGCATGAAGTCATGAATGTTGCTGAAGTTCCGAACAGAACCTCGGCGCCCGGATCAGTTCTGCCCGAGGGAGATGTCCTCGCTCCGTTGCCGGGATTAATACTGAAACTTCTTGTAAAAGAAGGAGATAAGGTTTCTGAAGGACAGCCCGTTGCTATTATGGAAGCCATGAAAATGGAGAATGAGATTGGATCTCCCATAACAGGAACAGTTCAGGAAATATTTTTTCCTGAAGGAGATACAGTTCTGGAGAACTCCGTCATCATGAAAATCGGAAGCTGACAATGTCTTTATCTTCAAAGCTGGTCATGTGGATTACCGGTAGCCTTCAGGGTGACGGCCAGCAACTTGATCTGCTATCGTATCTTGATGATACAGGTTTCGGAAGAGTAGAGATCGGGAACATCGTAATGATTGCCATAGGTCTTTTAATGATCTACCTGGCCATCAAGAAAGACTACGAGCCGCTTCTGCTCGTTCCCATTGGATTCGGAATCATCGCTGGCAATATTCCCTATAATGCTGCACTTATGCCAATCGGCTATCAGGATGTTCTTGGAGGCCAGCATTCGGTATTCAGTCTTTTCTACATAGGCGTGAAAACCGGTCTCTTTCCGCCATTGATATTTCTTGGAATAGGCGCGATGACTGATTTCAGCGCCCTCCTTTCCAATCCTAAACTGCTCCTTCTGGGAGCGGCCGCACAGGTAGGAATATTCATCACTCTGATCGGGTCTCTTCTGCTGGGCTTTAATCTGCAGGAAGCGGCATCTATTGGAATAATAGGAGGGGCAGACGGACCGACCGCGATTTTCGTCGCGAGCCAGATGTCACCCACTTTACTAGGGGCAATAGCGATTGCCGCGTATTCATACATGGGGCTGGTGCCTGTAATACAACCCCCCATAATGCGCCTTCTGACAACGGATGAAGAACGCAGGCGCAGAATGAAACCGGTGCGCCAGGTGTCAAAAACGGAAAAGATTATATTCCCGATCATTGCTTTCCTGATAACTTCCTTTATCGCGCCGGGTGCTATTACTCTTCTGGGAATGCTGTTCTTCGGGAATCTGCTGAAAGAGAGCGGAGTAACAGACAGGCTTGCGAAAAGCGCTCAGGGTTCACTTAACAATATTGTAGTCATTCTGCTGGGGTTTGCCGTCGGAACCAGCACACAGGCCATGTACTTCCTTAAATTCGATTCCCTGAAGATATTCTTACTTGATGCCATCAGTTTCGCGATAGCGACCGCAGGAGGCGTGCTTTTTGCGAAGTTCATGAACCTTTTCCTGAAAGGTGACAATAAGATCAACCCCCTGATAGGTGCTGCAGGAGTGTCCGCGGTTCCGGATTCCGCAAGGGTTGTAGAGACAGAAGGTCGTAAGTATGACCCGAAAAACCACCTTCTGATGCACGCAATGGCACCTAACGTTGCTGGAGTTATCGGAAGCGCGATAGCAGCAGGTGTGCTTCTCAGCATTGTGCCGCACTAAGAGAGGAAAAAGTATGCCAGGACCTCGAAGATACGATTACTTTGTGACAGGTGGAGCCGGATTCATAGGTTCACATCTTTGTGAGTTCCTGCTGTCGAATGGAAACAGTGTCCTGGTATTGGACGATCTGTCAACAGGAAGCCTGTCAAATCTTGATGAATGTTCAGACAAACCGTCATTCAGATTTGTTATCGGGTCTGTTCTTGACGAATCTCTCACCCCAGGATTGGTGTACCAGTGCAATAAAGTCATACATCTTGCAGCTGCTGTCGGTGTGGAAAAGATCATACAGCAGCCGGTTGAGACGATTGAAACAAATGTAAAAGGGACAGAAAACATATTACTGGCTGCAAGTGAAGATGGTACGCCGGTCTTTATAGCGTCGACTTCCGAAGTATATGGGAAAAGTGAAAACATACCTTTTCGTGAGGATGGCGACATAGTCTTAGGCGCAACCAGCAGAAGCAGGTGGAGTTACGCTTGTTCAAAAGCGATTGATGAATTCCTCGCCCTGGCCTACTGGAAGGACAAAAAGCTTCCGGTAATCATCGGGAGACTTTTCAATACGGTCGGTCCCCGGCAGTCCGGAAGATACGGAATGGTACTTCCTAGATTCATTGAACAGGCTCTTTCCGGAAAGCCGATTACAGTTTTCGGCGATGGAGAACAGACAAGAAGCTTCAGCCTGGTTTACGAAGTGATCGATGCGATAGTCGCTCTTGTAGAAAATACTGAAGCTATCGGCAAAGTAATCAATATCGGTTCAACAAAGGAGATATCTATTGGTGATCTTGCGAAAAAAGTGAGAGAAATAACCGATTCCAGTTCCGAGATCAGATTTATATCATACGAAGAAGCATATCCTGATGATTTCGAGGATATGAGGCGAAGGGCACCGGATGTTTCTCTTCTGCAGTCTTTAACCGGATCCTTCCCGAAGGCTGACATAGAAGAAATCATAAGAAACATCATAAATGACAGGCACAATTTAAATAAATAGTGCTTGTCACTATTTATCAGAAACAAAGCAGTATGTATTTTTCAATAACCGGCAGCTCGAACAATCGACTGAAAATATCGAGAAATCTACACTCCAGATTATATATAATGAAACACGGAGCTTTCCTTATGGAAGGTTCACGGTTCGTTGCCGACTATCTCAGGAATAATGAGCCGAAGTGGATCATCCTCTCGGAGGAAGCCACACC
>DAOWNO010000168.1 GCA_030642525.1 Candidatus Aegiribacteria sp. | reverse complement strand
GCTTAAGCCAGGTGTTCTGAGCAGAGAAGAGCTTGGGGTACTCTGTTCCGGCGATCCTTTGAATGAGAGAATTATCGAGATTGATATCTGGTTCGCCGGAGGCAGTCAATTCCTCGATGCGAGAGCTACCGAAACAGAAGAAGGCTGGTACGTCGAATCAGATTTTCCGCTTCTGCATCAATTAGATCTTTCGAAGCAGCAGCTACGGCTCGGAGGAATGTACAACCTGCTTCTCGAACCATCTGTATACATCATTATCCCGGTTGATGATGGAAACGATCTGACTCTATCGGGAAGGATCATATCCTGCTCAGAGAACATTTACAGTTGCAGAGTATATCCGACAGCTCCTGTAATAAGAACTGTTGATGTTCTATCTATCTACCTGTCAGGCGGAGTCCTTCCGGAGCCACCGGTGCTTGATGTTGAAATAATCGGAGCGGAGCCCGTTGATTTCGGCCTTCCTGATGAACCTTTCCTGACAACTGATGAATGGGGTAATCTGATGCTAAGCGGTGAGAACGGGCTTCTTCCGATAAACTCAATCTGCATAATGGAGTCCGATAGATATCCAACCATAGGATTCGGCGGTATCGGGGACAACGCCACTTCTGTCTTCTTTGACTTCAGCGAGCTGCCGGAAGGCCCATCAGGCCATCTCGCCACAGACATCATCGACATGCTTGAAAAGGGAGTAGCAGAGGGCAGTATCGGCACTGACTTCTCATCGGATACAGCACGGTTCAAACTGCATATCAGGAGACAGTAATACTCATTATTCTTAACAAGGTGTGCAACAGAAACCGCATAATCATCGCTAACTCATTTCAATTGACGCAACTCGTTTCCGAGGAAAGGACATGCATGAAACATCAAATGATGGAAATCTCAAACGAAACGCGTGAATCGATCATACGTCGCTTACTCGTTCTTCTCCAGGATAAATATGGTAACGACCTTTTGTTCTTCGGGTTGAAAGGCTCCATGGCTAGAGGAGATTTTGACCAACGGTCAGACATTGATGCTTTTGGAGTGATCAATGGGGATAAATCTAACAGCTTTGACCTGTATTATGGAGACATTTCCATCAATCTGTCCTTGCTTACATTTGATGAAGCCTGCAGAAAAGTCACATCTCTATCCGGCGGCTGGTGACCATTCCGAGCGAGTGCACTGCTGGAGCCAAGGATTATTCTTGATAGAGATGAGATATACGTTCGACTGCACAAAGCTGTTAATGAATTAAGGAAATATCCCGAGAAATTCTATGCCGCTTGCCAGAGTGGTGGCTATTACGAATACTATCCTAAAGCAATCAGAGAATATCAGTCTGGAAATTTCCCAATGTTGCGTTATGCAGCCTGGGAGTTGTTCATTATGGCAAGCCTTGATTTGGGCCTTATTAACCAGCAGTATTACACGGTTCAAGGACCGAATGTGATAAGACAATATGATCGTATGACCAAGTTCCTTCCTCGAGGATTCAGCTCTCACGCTGCGCTCTGTTTCGACAATGATCCTGACAACATCATGGAAGGATGAATATATCTCTTTGATGAAACGAAGCTATGGCGCCTGAAATTTGGAATTGACGAGTTGGCTGGCGTGAAGCGGGTTAATGCGGTGAAGGATCTTCTGCTATAGTACTAATCAGCGAATAACCGGCTTAAGTGGAAGTAATCTAAATGTAAGGACTTACGATTCAATCAACTTAGCCTTAGTGTTGAATGCAAGAAGATGAAGCAGGTTAAACAGATAAAAGCAATATCATTCGATGGTGACATGACCCTGTGGGATTTCGAGAAGGTCATGCGGCATTCGCTTTCATTTGCTCTCGAAGAACTGCGCAGCCGTATCCCAAATCAAGCATCTTCTGACCTGACGATAGACAAGATGATTGAGATTCGGAACTCTGCGGCAGCCGCACTTTCAGGGAAGGTCTTCAATCTCGAGGAGATCCGGCTTCATGCATTCAAACGCACAGTAGAGTCTGTCGGCCACACCGACGACACTCTCGCGGCCAGTCTGAATGCCTTGTACCTGAAGCACCGGTTTGAGGATATCGAGCTTTATCCAGATGTCATCCCTATCCTGGATCTCCTCCGTTCGGACTTTTCCATCGGACTCCTTTCCAATGGCAATGGCTATCCGGAACGATGCGGACTTCCAGACCGCTTCAACTTTGTTGTGTTCTCACAGGACGTAGGAGTTGATAAACCCGATGCCGGAATTTTTCATGCCGCTTGCAGGTATGCCGGCTGCGATCCCTGTGAACTCATACACATCGGGGACTCGCTGGAATCGGATGTTGCCGGCGCAAACGGAGTCGGAGCTGTCTCGGTGTGGCTTAATCGAGATCTCAGACAGAATGAATCCGGCATTGTACCCGACTACGAAATTCGATCCCTTTCCGAACTTGAAGACATCGTGAAAAGAAACGGATAAATATCCGGCAAGTCGTCCGGAAGTGGCACTTGACAGCGCCTCAGCTGTAATATTTTTCGGAGAAACGAAAATATGACAAAAACGGAAATGGATGACTTCTTGAAGATACTTCAAGGAAGGTCGATTGAGCATAACGCAGTATGCAAGTGTCTTATGCGCCGTTGCAGTAGTAACTCTGGTGAGATACGGATTAGCAGAAGATTACGATTTCGTATAAATGGACTACTTCCGGATAGCTCGTTATACTCTGAAAAGCATCAAAGAGTAAATACATACTTCGGGCGAGTGGGTTGAGTTCAACCGATTTGAAGCGATAGCCGAATCACTCTTCGCAGCTGGTGTGTCTTTTCGGTGGACGGAGTGAGATGAAACCAGAGATCACTATCAGAGATATGCGGGACGAGGACGAGGAGTTTGTAGGATCCTGTACGCATATCGACGAAACAGCGGAATGGACGGCGTCCTGTCAAAGACGTGTGCCCTGGTTGCGCGACCGGTACGAACAGGGCCTCAGGGTTAAGGTTGCGCTTCTGGGCGGCGTCCATGCAGGTTTTCTGTACGTTATGCCCATTGAGCTTGCTCCCCGGGGACCTGTCGGACGGGACCTGATGAGCATCCAGTGCCTGGCGATAAAAGATGAAGCAAAGTCCAGGGGAATAGGACACTGTCTGATTACTGCTGCAGAGGAGGAAACACAGGCACAGCGCCGTAAAGCAATCACTGTGGTCGCCTTCTATCACGACTTCTGGTTCATGCCGGCACCGTTCTTTGAGACATGCGGATTCGAGATCGCAGTGCGCAGGGAGGAATCAGCAATTCTCTGGAAGGTATTCGACTTGTCAGCAGAGTTACCATCATTTCCCAACCGACGCTACTAGTTCACGCCGAAGCATGGTAAGGTAGTTGTCGACCTCTTCTGGAGCAGGTCCTGCCTTACGGCCGATACTGAGGCGAAAAGGGTTCGTGAAGTTGCAGGAGAGTTCAGCGACTCGGTGCTGCTCAGGGAGTATTGCTCGGATGATTCGGACATTCGTTTAAAGTACGGTATCTTCAGGGCCATCTTTGTGAACGGGAAGGAAATTGGCTGGGGCTACGAGGCACCCAGAGACGGTCTGCGCAGAAAAATACGGGAAGCACAACAACAGCTCAAAACGGAAGGCTGATTGCCGATGATTAAGTTCAAGTCAGGTTGTGCAAATATCTACAAATCATTCTAGAATTATCAGAGGAGCAAGCAAAATGAAGAAAATCAGCATAATCATATGCGACCGTTACCACGCTTGTGCTGGAGGCAAGTGTTTTCGTGCTTTGCGCAACCGGGAGGGTGCCTTTTCTCTGTACAAGGGTGAAGACATTGAAATGGTGGGATACACCACCTGCGGAGGTTGTCCTGGCGGCAACGTAGAGTACGCTCCAGCTGAAATGAAAAAGAACGGAACAGATATCATCCATTTGGCTACAGGTTTAATTGTCGGCTACCCGCCCTGCCCCCGTCTGCAGGCTTTCTGTGAGTTTATTCCCGCCAAATATGAACTGGATGTGATTGCAGGCACTCATCCAATCCCGCAAAATTATTACCTGACTCACCAGGAGTTAGGAACATGGCAATCAACCGTATGGCAGAAGCGCATTCAGCACGTCCTGACAGACGAAGAAACACGTCTGGCATATGATTGACGGGATAATTTGCAGAATACTGTACGATAACTGTTATCTTATACCGAAAAAATCCCTTATTCGACCAAGTATGTGATCCTTTTGAACTGGCCGTTTGTGTTCCTGCTCCTTGATTGAGCTGTCCACAACTCTGCTTGAAAGATCCTCCAGTCGCTTTTCCAGCATTTCAGAGAGCGGTTCAAGGATTGAGGGTTCAGTTTCCAGCAGGTCGGCCAGGCCATCTTTCTTAACAACTATTACTACGGTTTCGGACACAGCTGAGACCGATGCGGAACGGGGTTCACCTGTAAGGAGGCTCATTTCACCGAAGTAATCACCTTCCCGGAGGTCCGCGAGATGAGTTTTTCGACCAGAGTGATCGGAGACATAAACCTCGACCTTGCCGTCCGAGATAATCAACAGGGAATCACCTGAATCCCCCTGGCGAACAAGCACTTCACCCTTTGAATAGAGTTGTTTGGATGAATTCTCAGCAAGTTTCTGGATCTGTTCATCGTTAAGCAGTTCAAATAGTTCCACTTTTCTGAGTTTATTGAGTATTTCTGTTATGAGCAGTTCCTTTATTCTGGCATCGTGATCCTCTGGGACAGTTCTGACTGTCACATCACTGATCGGGAACGGAATTGAAAGTCCAGCCCTTCGAAGACTGTACCAGATATGTGTTCTGACCGCATTTTCAATCTCAGGTTTTCTGTGATATTCCAAAATCCAAAAACGCACATCATAATTAACAGTGTAATCATCGAATTTGTCAAGCAATATCTGAGGAAGTGGTTTCGTCAGAATTCCATCGGTTCTGGAGAATACTCCTTTTATTATTTCTCTCACCTGTCCTGGTGAGTGATCATAAGACATTCCAACTTCTATCCTGCACATATGGTGTCTGTTCGGATGGGAGTAGTTAATTACGATATCCTTCGAAATAGTAGCGTTTGGAATTGTAACATGATCTCCCGCTCTGGTTCTGATGGTAAGAGTCCTCCAGTTCATCTGCACGACTACACCTTCTTTTCCCCCGACACCTATCCATTCACCCACTTTGTATGGTCTCTCCATCTGCAGGGCCAAACCCGCAAATAAATTACCAAGTATATCCTGAAGGGAAAGTCCGATAACAGCTGAAAGAACTGTTGATGTAACAAGGAACGCCGTGAGTTTGACTCCGAATATTCCGTTGAGAATGGCAACTGCGACAATAGCCAGAACGATGAAGTTGATCATGTCTATT
>DAOWNO010000045.1 GCA_030642525.1 Candidatus Aegiribacteria sp. | reverse complement strand
ATTGCGGCAACAAGTTTCCCCATTCCCTTTCTGCCGACAGCTTTTTCAATCCCGCTCAGCACTCCAATGGAAGCTCCCATACAGATAGTTGTCTCAAGCGCATTGTATGGCGGCATGAGTCCCAGTGTGTAGCAGCCTATATCCCCGGTGGAACTGCCGTTCAGCTTACTCAGACAGTAGAAAGCTCCTCTGTGGGGGCAGCCTGGGCAAAGAGCCGGAGGTCTCGCTGGTAATTCAGATTCGCGGTATGTGACCGCCTTTGTCGTACCCGGATGGAGAGCCTTTCTGACTAACTCCGGATTCAGTTCTCCCTCATTTGAAATAATATCCTTGCCGATCGCCGGAATGAGAAACCTCGCGCGGACTCTTTCTTCAAGGTATGGTTCCCCTTCTTCTACAAAAATCACTTTGTCGACCATGCCGACAAATCTTTCTATCAAGTTCCATGGCAAGGGGTTAGATATGCCTATCTTCAGCAGGCATGCTTCCGGACAAACTTCTTTGACGTACTGGTACGAGATTCCGCTTGTGATAATGCCGACAGATTTGTCGCCATCCTCAATCCGGTTGAGAGAGCTTTCGGAGCCCCAGGCGGAAATATTTTTGAGTCTTTTAACGACTCTTGAATGCATTTTCCTCGCGTTCGCCGGGATGGGCACTCTTTTGGCTATATCAGCTACATATCCCTTCACCGGAACTTCCCGGCGGGGACCCAGCTTCACGATACTCTTTGAGTGACAGATTCTGGTTGTGACTCTTATGAGAACAGGGGTGTCGAAATCCTCTGATATTGAAAGCGCCTCTCCTACCATGTCCTTGGCTTCCTGGCTGTCGGAAGGTTCCAGGCAGACAACTTTCGCCGCTCTCGCCATAAGACGGTTGTCCTGTTCGTTCTGGCTGGAATGCATACCCGGATCATCCGCGGATATTATGACTATTCCACCTGTCGCCCCCAGGTAGCTGAGCGTGAAAAGTGGGTCGGCAGCAACGTTGAGACCCACATGCTTCATTGCGGATAACACTCTTGCTCCTGCGAATGATGCTCCGGCAATAACCTCAAGGCTGACTTTTTCATTTGGAGCCCATTGAGCATCAATTTCGTCGTACTCATCTCCAATTGTCTCAAGTATTTCAGTAGAAGGAGTCCCCGGGTAGGCTGACGCGAAATGCACGCCGGCTTCCCATGCGCCCCTTGCAATGGCTTCGTTTCCTGAGAGAAGGAGAGTTCCGTCAACAATAGTATTGAGTTTTTTTCTCATATGCCGCCTTTCTGAAATTTGCGGGTAATTAATCGTAAGTCTTTTCTTCCTCGATTGAGTCCAGAACTCTCAGCACTCCTCTGACAAGAGCTTCCAGCTCTTCTTCACCAGGGAAGACAATCACTTCTCCTATGAACCCCAGACCTTTCTTCAGCCTGTCTGTAATCCATATGTTATGCGCAATTCCTCCTGTAATTACAACAGCATCCACATCTCCGTGAAGAGCTGCAGCCATCGCGCCGCCTTCCTTGATAATCTGATATGCCATTGCCCTGAGGGCCAGATCGGCTGTTCTGTCCCCTTTTTCGGCTTTTTTCACAGCTTCTCCTACATGATCGGTTCCCGTATAGGCATAAAGACCTCCTTCTTTCAGAAGCATCTTTTTCATGTCTTTCCAGTCATAATCTCCTGAAAGACATAATCGAGCAAGGCCTGTTGTTGGAAGCGCACCTGCTCTCTGAGGACTGAACGGCCCTCCATCATTTGCCTGACTGGTATCAATCATTCGGCCTTTTCTCATGGCATTTACCGATATCCCGCTCCCGAGGTGCATTACAACAAGATTAATTTCATCAAGGTTTTTCTCAAGCCTCTCTGCTGCCTTATATGCTACCATACGGATATTGAGAGCATGGCTCAGGCTGATTCTTGGAAGACATGGGAGACCGGAAAGCCTTGCCTCGTCAATCATTTCATCAACGCACACGGGGTCTACAATAAAAGCAGCAAGATTTAATGGCTCCGCAATACTGAAAGCAAGAAGAGCTCCCAGATTCGACGAGTGGTCAGCCTGCAGAGTTGTTCCTTCCCGTATATCATTAATAAGTTTTCTGTTTACCCTGTAGGTCCCGCTTTTCAATGGTTTAAACGTTCCGCCTCTTCCCACAACAGCCGTCAGGCCGGAAATATCATATCCTGCCTCTGTAAGGTTATTCATGATGATATCTTCTCGAAATTCATGTTGATCGAATGTAGTTTCAAATTTTCCCAGTTCTTCCGGCAGGTGACGAATGTTTTTCTCAAAAAGCTCTTCTGTTTCCCGGAAGAGACCTAGTTTTGTAGAAGTTCCTCCCGGATTTATAGCAAGAATCAGTCTTCCTTTTTCAGACATCGCGACCTCCGGAAACTACCACTCCAAGAGCAAGAGAATTCAGTTTAGTTACAGGTTTGTCAGAGCGTGACAACATTACCACAGGAGCAGCCGCCCCCATTATCAGGCCTCCTATCTCCACTCCAGCCATATACATCAACCCTTTTGCGAGGATGTTCCCGGATGCGATGTCAGGCGTAACCAGTATGTTTGCTTTTCCGGCAACCGGTCCCGAAATGTTCTTAACTGCCGCTGATTCAGGATCCAGAGCCCCGTCAATTGCTACCGGTCCGAGAACTTCCAGTCCTGGAATTCCTCTGCCTGCTATTCTGGAGAAGAGTATTGTCTCGGGCATTTTGGGATTCTCTGTTTCTATCGCGGCAAGCAGAGCAACGAGTGGTTTTTCCGCGCCCAGCTTCATTATGACATCGGACGCGTTGAGCGCTATCTGTACGAATGTGTCAGCCTCAGGCCTTATGTTCATTCCTCCGTCGGTGATTATGATCAGTCTGCCCATTTCAGGCGCGCTCACAACAGATACATGACTCAGAACCCGGCCTGTACGAAGGCCTGTATCTTTGTCAAGCATGGCTTTCTGAAATATCGAAGTTTTAAGCATTCCTTTCATGAGGATTGAAGCCTCTCCTGAGCTGACCATCCTTACAGCATCTGCCGCTGCTTTCTCCGGATCATTCATATCCACAACTTCTATTCCTGATGGAAGAGTCATACCCAGTTTCGAAAGAGAGTCATTCACTCCCGCCAGGGGACCGAATACAACAACCGAAGCAAGGTCATCTTCCACAGCGGTAATCAGAGCTTCCAGAGAGGCCGGGTCATGTCCCATCGGAACTGCCACCCTGACATCGGAAATGTTTTTAGCTGCCTGTCTGATTTCAAAGAAATTCTTGAACAAATCAACCCCCTGATCCTGTTACCTTATTATCTGGATTGTGATGCTTGCTTTCCGTCAAACAATTGATATTGCCATGCAGTGGTCTCCGGTCTGTCGGATTTTGTATTATGTATCCAGATTCACTCAAGGCCAAGGTGAAAGGAACGGAATTGTAAATAATGGAGAGATTTGATAATCTGGCTGAAGCATGGAATAAATGCGGAGCTGTCCTTTTTGATTTTGACGGAGTTCTTGCTGACAGCGAACCTTTTTTCAGAAGATCCTGGAACTCTGCCCTGAAACCATGGGGCCATTCAATTCCTCCTTTGGATTACTGGCTGTACTGGTCTTCCCTTGGCGAAGGGCTCGAAGGTGAAATCCGCAGACACGAACTTAAGAACATTGATGTTGATCAGGCCGCTTCTTCTCAGAGGAAGATATATGAGGGTTATTGCAGACGTGGCAATATCCCGCTTTTCCCGCAGGTTCCGGAGTTACTGGACAGGCTTTCCTCCGGAAAAGAAACTTCAATGCGCCCCTTCTGCATTGCTTCAAATACCCCTTCATGGATAGTGAAGGAAATTCTGCTGCAGTCCTGTTCGAATGTGCCTGTTATTGTAGGCGGAGAGGGGTTAAGAAAAAAGCCTTCTCCTGACATTTTCCTTCTTGCCGCTTCAAAGCTCGGTGTTCCGCCTTCTGATACACTGGTCTTCGAGGATTCCTGGAAAGGCATCAGGGCAGCGGCGGAAGGCGGTTTTCAAAGTGTTCTTGTGCTTAACGAACTTAATCGCGGGCTTGACATCAAGTCAGGATATGTAATTAACGGTATTGGATCGATTCTCGAAATACTTGATACAATAGACATGAATTGAGAAAGGAAAGCAGTATATGAATTCGATTATTGAGACAGATCTTTTTGCTGTTCCTATTGTAGGACTGCTTATCGGGATTCTTTTCTGTTTCCTCGGGAGGAAATTGCTCGTTTTCGTCTTAATTCTATTCGGATTTCTGATCGGTTATACAGCCGGCGCAGAGTTTGTCTGCGATGTTCTTAATAAAACTGTCAGCGGCTCCCCCTGGATTCCATGGGTAACCGGATTAGTATCTGCCGGACTTTCCGTGGTTGCCTGGAAAATATCCATGTTCTTTGCCGGTACGATTATCGGCCTTTTTGCCGCGAGGGGTCTTCTTCCGGGAATCCCGGGTATTGTTCATGTAGGAATTGCTCTTGGTATCGGTATTCTTGTACAGATATACAGGACTCCTGCCATTGCATTCATAACCGCTCTGGCCGGAGGCTACATCGCCGGATTTTCAGCTCTGGCCATTTTTGACAGGATTGGATTCATCCAAACACTGGGATCGTACTCTGAAAACGTTAACATCGGGTTTATTATCGGGTTGGTTCTGACCGCTATTTTTACGATTACCGGTTATTTTTTCCAGACAAGAGAACTCAAGGATTGACCGGTTTGTGTCTTGAATTGACTGAATTGTATATTGCTTTGTCAGAAATACGGGTTTTCAAGAAGCTGGAGGATTCAGTTGGCTGAAAGATTGATTGACTATGTCCTGGTTGCTCTGGTCATTATTGTAATCATAGGGCTATTTCGCCTGTCGCGTATTCTTATGCATATGATGCTTCGCCGTCTGAAGGAAAAATATCCTTTGCTGACTGCTGACAGGCTTATGGTTACAGGTTTCATAACTCTGCTGACGGGAATGATTTTTCTCCCTTTCATTTCCTCTGTTCTGTCTCTTATTGATAATCAGCGCCTGACCGGAGGAATGATATTCCATCTTCTGCTCGTTGCTCTTTCAGTGGTTCTTTTCAGTATTGCTGAAGATCTCTTCAGACTGTTTTCTTCTTATCCCCCCGATCGCAACTGGAGCAGAAAAAAGCATTTTCGCATCATATCTGTACCCCTTCTGGTATTCTGGGTTATCGGTTGTCTTTTCATCAGCCCTCTTTTTTACTCCGGCCTTACTGTGATTCTTGCTCTCTTCTACCTTTATGCCCTTGTCTGTAGACCATCCTCAAACAACGGAGACTCCGGGTCGGTCTGATTAATGTCAGAGAAAAAAGTGCGCATACTGCACATAATCACGAAAATAGCTGTTGGTGGAGCCCAGATGAATACTCTTATTTCCACCAGAGATATTTCAACGAAAGGTTTCCCTTCAGATATCCTCACCGGACCTGAGAGACCCTCTGAAGGGGATTTGTACGACCTTGTCAGAAAATGGGATCTTAATGTTCTTTTTGCTCCTCATCTGAAAAGAGAGATATCTCCCTGTAACGATGTGCTCGCCCTTATTGAGATTCGAAAGATTATCAGAAAAGGGAATTATGATATCGTTCATACTCATGGATCAAAAGCTCGATTTCTCGGAAGACTTGCCGCTGCTTCTTTCCCAAAGGTAAAAATCGTGCAGACTGCCCATGGCTGGCCTTTCTATGATTCCATGAACTTTTTCAAAAAATGGTTTTACATATCGCTTGAAAAGATCGGCTTCAGGCTTGCTCACGTCAACATCGCCGTAAGCTCGCGTGACCGCGATAAAGCTGTCAGATGCGGAATTGGATCCAGGGACAGTTACATGATAATACGAAGCGGTGTTGATTTCGGCGAATTCAGAGAGTCAAGGGGCAGAAAAGCCGAAGCAAGAGAAACCCTGAATCTGCCGCTTGATGTTCCTGTTGTCGGGTCCATTATGCGTTTCTGTCAGGAGAAAGCTCCCGACATATTTGTTAAAGTCGCAGCTGATGTTATCAAACATAAACCCGACGTTCTTTTTGTTCTTGTCGGTGACGGTCCTCTTATGAAACAGACTGAAAAGTTGATAGAATCTCACAATTTGCGAGATAATTTCCTTCTTGTAGGGAGCAGAAAGAATATAGCGGAAATACTGCCTGCTTTCGACCTGTTCCTCATCACATCGCGAACAGAGGGGCTTCCCAGAGCTTTACTGGAATGCCTCGCTGCCGGGATTCCTGTTGTGTCTACCGATGTCGGCGGCATTCACGAACTTGTTGATGGAAAGCGAAACGGATTGTTGTTTCCGGAAGGCGATATAACAGCTCTTTCCGGCGGCGTTATCAGCATTCTGAATTCCCCCTCTATGGCCTTTGATCTTTTGTCATCTGTAGATGACGATATAGAGCCCTTTTCTGCTCGAAAGATGGTCGATCAGTTATTTGAACTCTATACCAGAATAACTTATCCAGCTTTGAATGTTGTTTTTCTCTGCGACAACGAACCGTTCAATATTCCCGGGACTGTTGCCAGTATTATCAGGAAAAAACCCTTTAACAGGTACACTCTCATCTCTCTCCCCGGACATGGGTCAATAAAGAAGACAACACTGAATTTAAAGCGCTACACATCTCTTTATGGTCCCGCTGGATTCCCGCGGGAACTGATCCGTTTTATATTTTTCAAGGTTGCAGGGTTAATTAATTTACCTACCCGTTTACCTCACTCGTTGAAACAGACTGCTTCAAGAGAACACGCTGATTACATCAGGCTGAACAAAATCAATACATCTGATTCCCGTGATCTGCTTAACAGACTTCATCCGGATATTTTTCTTTCTCTTGCCTGTCCGCAGATTCTCAGGAAAAGTACACTTGCAATCCCCAGGCTGGGAGCCTGGAATGTGCATTCTTCTCTCCTTCCTGCAAACAGGGGGATGCTCCCGACTTTCTGGTCTCTTTTCCGTGGAGATCAACCAGGCGTCACACTTCATAAGATGGAGGAGAAACTCGATGCGGGAGGAATTCTCCTTCAGAGACCCATTGATGCTTCCAGAGAAAACATTTCTGTTCAACAGCTTCAGGTGGAATCGAAAAGGGTTACCGCCGATATCGTATCTGAAGGGCTTTCAATTATAAAGCGCGGTGATTACAGACTGATCGAAAATCCCTCCGATAAAGCAACTTTCAATTACTTTCCATCGAAGGATGATGTTAGCCGTTTCCTTGATATGGGTGGAGATATAACAGGGATTAAAACCGCCAGACCAAGGGTTGCTCTGTCATTCGATATGGAGGAATGGTTCCAGACATACGCCGCAAGAAGATGGTATCCGCAGAACCAGTGGGACAGCATGGATTCTAGAACTCCTGAAACCCTTAACGACATTCTTGATCTTTTGCGCGACCATCAGGCAAAAGCAACGTTTTTCTTTCTCGGATGGCTTCTTGAGCGTCACCCTGAACTAGCTCAGAAAATAGTCCGGGAGGGGCATGAAATAGGTTACCACGGTTATCATCATCTTGAACTCTCAATGCAATCGCGAGATAACTTCTGCATAAACATCGATCGATTCAGGAAACTTGTTGATTCCTTATCTATTCCTGAACCGATTGGATTCAGAGCACCAAGTTTTTCTGTGACTTCAGGAACTAAATGGGTAGTTGATGAAATTGTTGCCCGCGGTTACAAATATGACAGCAGCGTTTACCCCATGTTCAGGCACAGGTACGGCATACCCTGCGCGCCACTCTCTCCGTTTGAACTGGAGGGTGAGAAAAGTTCTATTCTTGAACTGCCTCTCGCATCCATTCAACTGTTTGGAGTAAAGGTGCCCGCAGCGGGCGGAGCTTACATGAGATTCTATCCTGGTTCATTTCACAGAATGATTCTCAGAAATATTTCCAGAACCGGCAGAATTCCGGTTCTCTATTTCCATCCATGGGAAATTGATTCTTTTAATATCTCAAATAGAATGAATGCTTTCCAACGTTTCAGACAACATCACAATTCGGGCAGAAAGACAACTGCAAGGCTTAAACGAATACTCAGAATTTACCGTGGTGTTACGCTTTGCGAACTTGCCTTTGAAATGAAAGATCGTAATCTTTTGAAACTCCGATCTCTGCGATAAAGAAGCCCGGAATTATTAGTTCCAAGCTTCTGTTTCTTCCTTATTTATGGCTTGATCAGGGTGCTTCTATCGCTCCAACAGGACATACGGCAACACATGCGCCGCAATCTATGCAGGCGTCCTTATCTATCGTGTATTTTTCCCCTTCGACAATAGCATCAACAGGACATTCCGGCTTGCATGCTCCGCAAGCGATACAATCATCATTAATGGTGTGTGCCATTCTTTCTCCTTTTCTGTTATCACTGCAGACTTGTACTATTAACAATTGCATTAAGCGACTATATCTATTACCAAATAACCGGTCAACTTCTTTAAAGGCTTCTTTTTGCTCCGGATCTTATAAGATCAAGAATTCTTTCCAGTTCATCAAGGCTGTGGTAACTGATTTCAATTCTGCCCTTTTTTCCAGTACCTCTTATTCTCACTCTTGTTTTAAGAAGTCGCTGTAGAGTCTCCACCAATTCCTTTTCCTCAGGAGTTGTTCTTTTTGATACTGATGCAGATTTTCTCTTCGTTCCTGCAACAAGCAGGCGTATTTTTTCTTCAAGCTGTCTTACCGACATGTTTCTTTTGTACGCTGCTACTGCTGCCCTCTTTATGTCTGAATCATCATTTAGACCAAGAAGAGCTTTTCCGTGTCCCATCTGAAGCCGTCCTTCGCTGAGCATTTTCTGAACTGATTCAGGCAACTCAAGCAGCCGCAGGAAGTTAGCAACAGAGGATCTGCTCATCCCCACTCTATTCCCCATATCCTCCTGAGTAAGGTCAAATTCGCTCGACAGTCTTTTGAAGGCTTCCGCCTTTTCCATGGGGCCAAGATCCTGCCGCTGGATATTCTCGACCAGAGCCAGAGCAAGCATCTGCTCCCTGCTGGCCTCTCTTACAATTACAGGAACCTTTTTGAGGCCTGCTTCTCTGGCTGCCCTGAGGCGCCTTTCGCCGGCAATAAGCTGGTATCTCTTTCCGTCTCTTTTAAGAATAAGCGGCTGTATTATTCCCTGCGATCTTATAGAGGCTGCAAGTGAAGCGATATCTTCAGGTTTCCATTCCTTTCTCGGCTGGAAAGGATTTGGATCTATCAAATCGATATTCACTTCCACAGACCTGAAGACATCATTTTCATTGCCGATTCCAGGAAATAGTTCTTCAAGACCCTTGCCAAGCGCTCTTCGCTTCCGTGCTGTCACCTTTGCAGAACCTCCTTCGCCAGATTGAGATAACTTGCGGCTCCTTTTGATCTAGCATCGTAAAGAAGCGCTGGCATACCGTAACTTGGTGCCTCGCTTAGTTTTACATTTCTTGGGATACACGTTTTATACAGAATTGAACCAAGATGATCCTTAACATTCTCAGCAACTTCTCGACTGAGTTTCAGACGACCATCGAACATTGTCAGCACAACACCGTTAATTGTAAGTTCCGCATTCCAGCGTTTCCGTACATTCTTAATAGTATTCATCAGGTGTGAAAGTCCTTCGAGCGCATAGTATTCACTTTGCAGTGTAATAAGCACTTCTGTTGACGCAACAAGAGCATTGATTGTCAGCAGCCCCAGAGATGGCGGACAGTCAATAAGCACATAATCGAATCTATCAACTCTATTCTCAAGAGCTTCCAGGAGAAGTAATTCTCTTTCCTCCGTACCCGCAAGCTCGATCTCAAGACCCGCAAGATCGCGAGATCCCGGTACAAGAGAAAGACCTTCCACTTCTGTCTGTACAATAATATCTTCCAGGCTGTGCTTTCCAAGAATAAGTGAGCATACGTTCTTTTCCCGCTCGTTATCCATGCCAAAACCGCTGGTTGTATTTGTCTGTGGATCAAAATCAATCATCAGGATTTCTTTGTTATTCATTGCAAGGCTCGCACCAAGGTTAAT
>DAOWNO010000189.1 GCA_030642525.1 Candidatus Aegiribacteria sp. | reverse complement strand
TGAGCAGGTCATCGAGAATACCCTGGAGTGGGCGGAGCAAAGTAATCTTGTGGATGATGAAAGATATGCATCCATCTTTCTGCGAAGCCATTCCGGTAACTCTCCGATGGGAAAACACCGGATTCGTGCTGAACTCCGGCGGAGGGGTATCAAGGAAGGGATCATCGAAAGCATTCTTGAAGAACATGATGACAGTGAATTGTCTGAGGTTCTGATCAGAAATGTAAAAAACAGATACTCTCACCTTGACAGCGATAAGGCATTTCGAAGAGCTGCCGGCTATCTGAGACGCAGAGGATTCAACTCAGATCTTATCATGACGGTATTGAAGAGTGCCTTTATTGATTCAGGAGATGACCTTTCGTGAGGAACAAATGGTTTCTCTACTTCTGGACAGAACTCGGTAGAAGGATGCTTGAGCCTGATTCAGTTTCTGAGATTCCCCTGTATCTTCCACCGGACATGGCAGAAGTTCTTTCATCATCTCTCCCTGAAGCGACAGGGTCTGTCTTGAAGCTTGAGAAGCGGCTTGATTCAAGAAAAGCAAGGTATATCTACAGGTATACCTGGAAGATACTTCGAAAACACGGATTCAGCCGACCTCTCCGACTGCAGCCCTGGCCGGGCATCACACTGTTTCTGCCGTTTTATAAGGACAGCATCGCTGTAATCCCGCAATCGTTTTCAGAAAGAGTTCCCCCTTCGAAAAGAGCTCTGTCACTGGTTGGCAGATCCGCTGCAGCTCTCCTTGCGGGATACGAACTGTGGGTGGTACCGGCTGTCTGGAATGATGAAATTACATCTGTCTTCAGAGATGGCGGAGTGAAAGCATGCTCCCTGGACAGGCTCGAAGGCATTTGTGAACACGGATTTTCATGAGAATCTCGATTATTTGCCTGATTGCTGTCGTGTTTGCGCTGTCCGGGGATCATTTGAATAAGTCTTGCGCATTGTGTAATACTGTCGAAGTGAATGATGCAGATCAGATGGAAAATTCTCTCAGCAATGTGCTTTTTGTTCAATACAGGGCTGTTTTCAGAGATCTCCTTGGCAGGAAATGTGTATTTTCTCCCAGCTGTTCTCATTACGGGCAAGAATCGATCCGCGCGCGCGGCTTTATCATAGGATTGATGATGGCTCTGGAAAGATGGACCAGATGCCATCCGGCATCCCTTGGATATGGGGATTATCCGAAAGCAGGAATGTACACCGTAGCGGATCCGGTAGATTATAGAGAGGAAAGTATATGCTGGGGACAATTCTTGCTGCCATTCTGACAGTATTACCACATTCATCTTCTGATTCAGGCTTCGCCGATTATCTGTACTCAAGCGGAGAATATGAGCTTGCTTCCGGAGAGTATCTCAGAATTATCCATGCTAACAATGCTGATACTCTATCGTGCCCTTTGGTTTCACTCCGGCTGGCCGGATGCATGCGGGAACTTGGCCGTTTCAGCGAAGCATTGTTTCTTTATACTTATCTGAGCGCACATCTGTCTGATCGGGATATGCAGGCGGGTGCTCAAATGGGAGCAGGAGCCGTACTGGAGGAAATTGGTGAATTGTCTTCAGCAAGGCTTGCGTATGTCGATGCCGTTCGTACTGCGGAAGATATTGAAATTCAGAACAGAGCAGACATCATGGCAGGGCTTATGTACGCAAGAATGGGAAGATGGGACCGTTCGGCAGAAGAGCTTTCAAGAATATCATCTTCCGGAGGACCGTTTGCTTCCGGAGCGGAACGGCTTGCCGAAGTTGTCTCAAGAGGCTCTTCTCTGCCTGAAAGAAGTCCCTTCTGGTGCGGACTGTCAAGCGCGGTGATACCGGGGTCCGGACAGATGATATGCGGACATTTTACGGATGGAGTGATTGCGCTTGGAGTTAATGGATTAATGGCCTACCTGTTCTACGAATCGCTGCAGGAAGAGAATACAACCACATCCGTTCTTCTCGGATGGCTGAGCCTTTCTTTCTACGGCGGGAATATCTACGGCGGCTCAAAAGCTGCCAGAACTTATAACTCTGCTCGAAGACGTGAACTGCTTGAAGAAATAACCGGTATTCTGGAGAACGAGTACATCTTCCGACCTTGACTTTTTCACCCAGCTTCGATAATCAATCACTGATAACACATGCCGAATTTTCAATATCTTCTTATTAACAGAGTTTCAGCACTTGACATCCTCCTGAATGGTTATTACAGATATTTATAAAATCATGATTAATTGACGGTCAAGCAGTTATTGGAGGAGTTATGAGAACGATGGCAGTGATATTTATACTGTTTATTGTGCTGGGTAGGGCATATGCTGACATAACATTCATACCCACATGCATCCCTGGTGATGTATTGAGCAATACTGTAGAAGTTGCGGATGAAGCGATTTCAGGGCTTCTTTCAGGTTCATACATCCTTGAACCAGCTGATACCGGGATCCTTCCCGCGGGTTTGTATATGGTAGTGATAGAGGGAATTGGTGAAGAGGAACTTGTCAGACAGGTGGTTGTTCTTCCATAAGAGAGAGGTGTTGAAGATGTATTCTAGATTGATTGTTATTATGATGGTCGGGTTCTGTATCCATTTAAACACCTCGGCCGAGATATTCGAGCTGGTCAATAATTACGATATAACCGCTTCCGATATCAGGTCCGCTGACTTCAATAACGATGGACTTGAAGACTTCGCAGTAGTTGAAGATATCGCCGGTGATGGATATTATGAGGTGTTCCTTTCCAATGGAGACTGCAGTTTCACGCGGCCGGGTGCTGTTCTGGTTGATATGCTTGGTGTAAGCCAGTTATTGATTGGAGACTTCACAGAGGATGGTAATGAAGATATCCTGGTAATGATTCTTTACTTCACTTCCAGGCTTTACATTGGTGATGGAACAGGGCAGTTCACTGAATTCGAGACATATCCCTGGACAGCTCACAACGGTTGTGTAGCGGATCTGAACAATGATGGACATCTCGATATTGTTGGGACACCTTTCGATACTCTTAATCATTACCCTCCAGTATATATATATGGCGACACAGTGCTTGTCATGCTGGGTGATGGAGCTGGAGGATTTGCTGAGGGGTGGGTATACGATGAATATCCTCCCGGCTACGGAGGTTATTGCTCCTGTCAGCTTGCTTATTTTGATAACCCTGATACTGATACCATCCTTGATATGTGTGTGCCGTGTTATGAAGGCTTCCTGGTGTTCCAGGGAGTGGGTGACGGGACTTTCTCTGATCCGGAATACTATGTAGTTGATTTCCCAGCTGGTGATGATGTGTCTCAACTATATTGTGCTTGTGGTGATTTCGATGAAGACGATTACATTGATATTGCCATTTCCGGAGATGCCAGTTTGGATCCACCTTCAACCTATATATTTCTGAATCAGCAGGATGGAACATTCATGCAGCTTGGAGATGAGTGGTCCGGGTATTTTGGTGCTGAGATAATACAAATAGCCACTGCGGATCTCGATCTCGATGGCCATCTTGATCTTTCTAAAGCAGGTGAAGGATCGATTGCTGGATATGGTGACGGAACATTTAATGGAGAATGGTATTTATCCTATCATCCTTCTTGGTGCAAGTTTGTATTTATAGACATGGATTTGGATGGAGATCTGGACCTTGCTAATTGGTGGGGACAAATATTTACAAACACAACCATTACTCAGGGTTGCGAAGAGGGAACTTCAGGTCCTTTTACAGGGCTGCGTCTTTTTGCCGCGCCGAATCCTTTCCTGACCGATGTGAGTATTGAAGTTGCCGGTTATCAGGGATCAGATTGTATTCTTCAGATATTCGATCTGTCCGGTCGGCTCGTTCGAAAGCTTGATCCTGTTACTGGCGATGGAGAAGCGGTTTTCATGTGGGATGGAATATCCTCCGGTGGTTCAGACCTTCCTTCAGGTATTTACACAGCCAGATTGAATTCAGGAATAAATACAACTTCTGTAACTCTGCTGAAACTTAGCAATTAGGGTTGGACCTTGAATCTTAACATTTTTTACAGGTGTTGAAGATGTATTTTAGATTGATTGTTATTCTGATGGTCGGTTTCTGTATCCCTTCAAACACCTCGGCCGAGATATTCGAGCTGGTCAATTATTACGATATATTCGTTTCTGATATCAGGTCAGCTGATTTCAACAACGATAATCTGGAAGATTTCGCGGTAGTTGAAAATATCGCTGATGACGGCTATTATGAGGTATTCCTTTCCAATGGAGACTGCAGTTTCACGCGGCCTGGCGCTGTTCTGGTTGATGAAGGCAATATCAGACAATTATTGATTGGCGACTTTATTGAGGATGGTAATGCGGATCTATTGATAATGAACAGCGACAGAGATACATGGTTATTTGCGGGAGATGGAGACGGATACTTCTCTGAAGCAGCGACATATTCCTGGGCAGTTCATAACGGTTGGGTGGCGGACCTGAACAATGATGGACATCTTGATGTAACAGGTGTACCCATAGATTTTTGGTCATACCCTCCTTATGGTGACACAGTGCTTGTCATGCTCGGTGATGGAACTGGAGGGTTTACTGAGGGGTGGGTATATGGTGAGGCTTATTATGCCTGTTCCTGTCAGCTTGCTTATCTTGACAATCCTGATGCTGATACCATCCTCGATCTGTGTGTGCCATGTTCTCAAGGTTTCCTGGTGTTCCAGGGAGTGGGTGACGGGACATTCTCTGATCCGGAACATTATGTAGTCAATCACCCGCCTGGTTCTGTGAGTCAACAATATTGTACTTTTGGTGATTTCGATGAAGACGGTTACAATGATATTGCCATTACTGGACAGGCCAGTATGTCTCCACCATCAACCTATATATTTCTGAATCAGCAGGATGGAACATTTCTTCAGGAACCTT
>DAOWNO010000005.1 GCA_030642525.1 Candidatus Aegiribacteria sp. | reverse complement strand
GCTTTGCTTTTTAGATCTGCGACTAAAGGACGATTTACTAACCAGATTAACACAAACAGGGATAGTATCAGAATTGCATAAGTAGCATGCAGCGCAATGCCCGTGAAGTTTAAGTAAACCTCAATTGTAACCAGCGCTGTCCGTAAAACCAGCGCCCCACACAAGATTAAAACATTCTGCCTGAATTGTATACTCATGCTGATGTAACCTCCCAAATATTATATCTAATCACCCTGGCCCAGGAATCCTCTCAGTACACGTCCCGCTTTTTTTGATGCCGGCGCAGGATCATCTAGAAGTTCCTCCACCCACCTCTGTATGTTGCTGAAGCTGGTTACTTTTCTCCAGCTCCTGTAGCGCTCCATCTTGTGTTTCCATGATATGACATCATCAACGGAAAGGTTAGGCAGACGCATATTCATAACTTCATGGGCTCTGTTCCTGGCGGGATCAAGAAGTTCCGGATTAGTATCACATGTGAGATAATCGTTTTCCACTGCCCAATCATGTATGTATCTCCCCGGAATGGCTGTGGAGAAGTAAACGATAATATCATCCGGCTTGAGTTTTTTAAGAAGATCGTACGTTGCCTGAATGTCATCTTCCGTTTCAAGCGGCAGACCTATCATCAGATTGGCTGTGGCTTCAATACCGAATTTATGGCACCACTTGAAGGCTTCAACTGCCTGATCCGGAGTAGTGCCCTTCTGATAGAAATCAAGAATCCTCTGGCTTCCGCTCTCAACACCGAATGAGATGCAGTGGCATCCGCTTTCCCCCATTATCCTGACCTTGTCACTGGTAACGGTATCGACTCTGCTGTTGCAGTGCCATTCAAGTGAAATATCCGCTTTCCTGAGACCATCCCTGAAGTCCTCAAACCACGAAGCAGGATGCATTGTGATGGTATCATCCTTGAAAAAGATTCGAAGACATTTCTCATTTCTGAAAGCGGCAAGTTCGACAATTTCTTTAACTACATTCTCCGCGCTTCTGTATCGTATTCCTCCACCGAAAATGAGGTCGGTGCTTGGCTTGCAGTAAATGCATTTGAAAGGGCATCCTCTTGTGGTAACCATGCCGTATTCGGCCATGCCTTCCTTAAAATAGGAATCGTAATCAACGACATCTCTTGCGGGAAAGGGAATTGAGTCCAGATCGGTTACCACAGGGCGTCTTTGATTGATGACATATTCGCCGTCTTTATCTTGGTAGGCCAGATTGCGGACTTCTCTGAAATTTCCACTCTTTTCAATGATTGCTGCCAGCTCAACTATGGATTCCTCTGCTTCACCGACAAGTGCGCAGTCAACATTCATTTCTTCTATTGTTTTTTCAGAGAAGATGCTCGGATATGCTCCTCCCGCAACGAAGAAAGCATCAGGATTGATTTTCCGCAGGTGATCTGTAACGATTCTGGCTCGCTCCAGTTTTGCAGCAGCTGATACAGCAATACTGATCATGCCCGCGTTCACAAAGAGATCGTCAAGTTCATCCAGGTTTCTGCAAAAGGAGTAATCAGCATAAACAACATCCTGACCGGCCAGACGCAAAGCGCTGACCAGATGAAGTACTCCAAGTGGTTCAGCCAGGCCGTTGTACTCGATCCAGTTGTACCTGGGGTAGACAAGTACTGTTTTCAAAGTATTCCTTTCCCGTTGTTATCACGCATCCGGAAAATACATTCCTTAATTGCTGTTTGCAAACTTCGATCGTACATCTGTCACGGGGACACGCAGCAGAGCGACATGCACTTTGGGGACACGCATAGAGTTGCATGTCCCCAAGCCTGCGGAATTGGTTGTATATTTACTTGATTGGAGGAACATGTCAGAAAACAGAGAGCTTCTTGTTTCGCTTGACAGGATTGAAGAGGAGATTGCCGTTCTTGTTACAAAAGAAGGGCATATGTGGTTGCTTCCTGCGGATTATCTTCCAGAGGGATCATGTGAGGGTGATGTTTTCAACGTGATCATTGAGAAGAACGGGGAAGAGACCGAGAAACTTGCGGACAGCATACAGAGCCTTCAGCAGAGATTGCTTGATCGAACCAGTGATCGGAATAAGAGCGACCGGTGATACCCGGCATCTCAAACGGGGTTGGAAAGCTTATTCTGGTTGCCACTCCCATAGGCAATCTGGGGGATATGTCCCCCCGTGCGGTTGAGGCAATTGAGAACGCATCAGTTGTGTTTGCCGAGGATACCAGAAGGACCGCAAAATTCGTAACTGAAATGAAAAATTTGTACAGTTACCACGATCACAATGCTGCAGGAAGGCTTCCCCAGTTAATAGAGTTCCTTCAGAATGGACTTACGGTTGCTCTTGTCTCGGATGCGGGTATGCCAGGAATTTCAGACCCGTCGTTCAAAGCTGTCAGAACTGCGTTGCGGGAAGGATTCCAGATTGAAGTTATTCCAGGTCCTACCGCTGTTACCACCGCACTTGTCGGATCCGGTCTTCCTGTGGACAGATTCGCGTTTGAAGGTTTTCTTCCCAGAAAAGCTGGAGCCAGAAAGAGAAAATTTGAAGAGATGTCGTCTTATAGTGGTTCGATAGTATATTTCATTGGTCCTCATCATCTCCTGAAGTATCTTGGAGAGATGAATGGGATTTTAGGTAATAGACCTGTCTGCATCGCGAGAGAAATAACGAAAGTGCACGAGGAGTATATTCGAGGAAATATCTCCGATGTTATCAGGCGATTCGGTGACAGAAAGGTACGTGGAGAGATCACACTTGTTGTTGGCGGGAAGGAACTCTGTGAAGATTACTTTGATTGACGCTTCCCGATCCTGTTCCTATTTTACAATGCTTTTGCAGAACGATTCCCAGGAGGTTATTTGAACCTGGAAAGTATTAGAAATGCTGGTAGAAATCTTCTGATTCCAGTTATCAGATTACTGGTTTCTGCGGGGATAAGTCCCTTTACGGTTACGTCACTTGGTCTTCTCCTTACAATCGTTGCCTCGTGGCTGGTCTGGGACGGAAAGTATATTGCCGGTGTCGCGGTCTTCATTGTCGGCAGCATTCTTGATGCCATGGATGGGGAACTTGCGCGAAGGCAAGGTATAGAAAGTAAAGCTGGAGCAGTTTTTGATTCCAGCTGTGATCGCATAGGTGAGATATTCATGTTTGCGGCTATTCTTGCCGGAAAAGCGGGAGCCGCTCATCATGAACTGGTTTACCTTGTGCCTGCCGCGCTTGGCGGCTCGTTCATGGTCAGTTATGTCAGAGCAAGAGCTGAAGGAGTAAATCTTTCATGCTCTGTGGGACTTGTCACACGAACAGAAAGGCTCATATTGCTTATGATGGGTCTTGTAATTTCGGGTTTATGGGATGCAAGGGCTATAGTGATTGCATTGGCCATATTAGCTGTGGGAACATGGTTCACAGCTGGACAGAGAATGATAAAAGTATTCAGGGACGGCAGGGAAATTTCAACTGATGGAGAATAATCCCGTAAAGTCGTCTGCAATTTCGTTTCAATCCCTTCAGGGAGGTTATGAATGTCCAAGAAAGTAAGAGTAGCGATAATTGGAGTCGGAAACTGCGCCAGCAGTCTTGTTCAGGGTGTGGAGTTTTATAGAAAAACACCCGATCATGAAAAAGTTCCGGGTCTTATGCATGTCAACCTTGGCGGGTATCATATAAATGATATCGTTTTTTCAGCTGCGTTTGATATCAACATCACAAAAGTGGGCAAGGATCTCAGTAAAGCGATATTCGCTGACCCTAATTGTACAGTCAAACTCTGCGATGTTCCAGAAATTGGTGTAACCGTAAATCGCGGAATGACACATGACGGTCTGGGAAAGTATCTGAAGGAAGTTATTAAAAAAGCGCCCGGCTCCACATCTGACATTGTTGGTATCCTCAAAGAAACAAAAACCGATGTCGTTGTAAGCTATCTTCCGGTAGGCAGCGAAGAGGCTACGAAATGGTACGTTGAACAGATACTTGATGCCGGTTGTGCGTTTGTGAATGCCATTCCCGTATTTATCGCCAGTGAGGAATACTGGCAGAAGAGATTCCGAGACAAAGGGCTTCCCGTTTTCGGTGACGATATCAAGAGCCAGGTTGGAGCAACAATTCTGCACAGAGTCATGACCCGGCTTTACGAAGACAGAGGTGTAAGGCTTGACCGCACATATCAGCTGAATGTCGGCGGTAATACTGACTTCCTGAATATGCTTGAACGTGAAAGACTTGAAAGCAAGAAGATATCCAAGACCAACGCGGTAACTTCACAGCTTCCCGGAGGACTTGCTCCCCGGAATGTTCACATCGGTCCAAGTGATTACATACCCTGGCTCGATGACCGGAAATGGTGCTATATCCGCATGGAAGGTACCAGTTTTGGCGAAGTGCCACTGAATATTGAAGCCAAGCTGGAGGTTATTGACAGCCCGAACTCAGCTGGAGTTATCATAGATGCGGTAAGATGCGCTAAACTTGCTCTGGACAATGGCCTTTCCGGAGCAGTCGAAGCTCCATCATCCTACTTCTTCAAAACTCCTCCCATTCAGTACTACGATGATGAGTGCAGAAGGATTACCGAGGAGTATATCACGGAGTTTGGACAGAAAAAACAGGATAAAACGACTTCTGAGAAAAAGTCACAGAAATAGAATAGATCTTGGATAGAGATTCTGACGGTTCTACGGGCTGTTTCATCACCTTTGAAGGTGTTGAGGGGTCTGGTAAATCATCAAGGTGTTTAACCCTTATCGATTCACTTGAGAAAAGTGGTATTGAAGTTGTTCATACCCGTGAACCGGGTGGTCCTTCCGCATCAGAGAAAATACGATCAATACTGCTCGATCCCGATCTTGCAGTACCACCTTTGACCGAACTGATGCTGTATCTGGCTTCCAGAGCCTCGAATGTTGAACTGATCATCAGACCGGCGCTCGAAGCTGGACAGCATGTTATCTGTGAGCGGTACTCAGACGCAACGTATGCCTATCAGATTGGAGGAAGGGGGCTTCCATCAGAACCGGTGAAAGAGTCGAACAGGCTCGCTACAGGAGGTCTTATCCCCGATTTGACAATACTGCTTGATATTGACCCTGAGGAAGGATTCCGACGGCTCATGAGGCAGGACAGGAAACGCGATCGGATTGAACTTGAGGATATTGCTTTTCATAGGCGTGTCAGGCGGATGTATCTTGATATGGCCAAAGCGTCCGAAAGGTACTTCGTAGTTGACGCGATGTTGAGTCCCGTCCAGCAGGACGAAATTATTTTAAGTAACGTGATCAGCCTGATCGCGAGAGGACCGTTCAAAACGGAGGAGAAAGATAGATGAAAAAGTTCCTGCCAGGCTGGGTGACAGTCATGTTCGCCGCTGGTCTTCTGCTTGCCGGAGGATTGATAATCCTTCCCTCTGCGATCGCGTATGACTCGGTTTCAACGAGTTCCTCCATTGAACTGTTCATGGAAGTATTCTCCAGAACTTCAGTGATATATGTTGATCCGGTTGAATCAAAAGAACTGATCGAGGCTGCTCTCAGAGGTATGCTGGAATCCCTTGATCCGAACAGTATTCTTCTGAATCCGGAGGACTATGAAAACCTCAGGATACAGTTGACAGGTTCATTTGAAGGAGTTGGGATTACAATTGGAATCAGGGATGACTGGCTTACCGTGATATCTCCGCTCGAAGGTACACCCGCGTTTCAGGCAGGCATGAAAGCAGGAGACAGAATCGTTGAAATTGACGATAATTCCACAGAAGGAATCACAACGGATAATGCGGTTATGCAGATAAGAGGACCAAGAGAAAGTACTGTAAATCTCACGGTTGTCCGGCCCGGATCACAGGATTCCCTTGAATTCGAGATAGTGAGAGATGTTATAGATCTTCCATCGGTTTCAGCCGGATTCATGATCGATGATACAACCGGCTTTATTCGGTTATCAAGGTTTGGAGAAGAATCCGCGAAGGAAGTAAGAGCAGTTCTTCAGGATCTTATTACTGAGGGTGCTGAATATCTGATACTGGATATACGTGGAAATGCAGGCGGTCTGTTTTCGGCAGCAATTGATATTGCCGACTTATTCCTCCCTGCTGGAACTCTCATTGTTTCCACCAGAGGTAACGCAGTCGGAGAACACCAGTACTTCACTTCGAAGGGACCCACTTTCACAGGAGAACTTATTATCCTCGTCGATGGAGGGAGTGCAAGCTCGTCTGAGATTCTGGCGGGAGCCATTCAGGACCATGGTGCCGGTACTCTTATCGGAGACAGAACTTTCGGAAAAGGATCCGTTCAAACATTGATAGATCTCGGTGATTTTCACAATCTTGGACACTATGGAGTCAAGCTTACTACCGCGAGATATTTTACACCTGAAGGAAGAAACATTGACAGGACCCTGTCCGACGATTTCATGAATGGCCCGGAGGAAGACAGCCTTGCGGACTGGGGTATTCTTCCGGACATCACCATCGAATCTCCTGAAATCATCGGATCTTTGCCGGCAGAACTGATAGTTGGATCAATGTTCTTCAAATTTGCGACAGATTACGTTCTTGACCACGATATTTCAGAAGAATTCTGGCCTGACAGCACATGTATAGCGGAGTTCATGCAATTTCTGGTTGAAGAGGATCTGGAATGGGACTCCGGAGAATTTGAAGAAAATCTGTTTTATATCGAGAGAGCGCTGTTTGCGGAGATTGCTGCTAGAACCTTTGACAGGGAGACTTTCTACATAGCCATGACACCTCACGATGAAACTGTTCAGAGAGCGCTGGTGTTTTTTCGGGAAGGTGAGTAGTGAAGATAAAATTCGGCACTTCCGGCTGGCGGGGAGTTATTGCGAAGGAGTTTACATGGGAAAAAGTAAACCGCGTCGTTGACGCTGTTGCGGTTCTTCTGCAGCGGGAGGGACATGGAAGTATTGTTGCAGGTGGAGATTGCCGTTTTCTATCGCCTGAGCTTGCGGAATCCACAGCTTTACGAATGTCGGATTACGGTTTTCATGTAGTGCTGGCCGATCGTCCCACACCCACTCCGGTTCTCTCTCACGCATGCAGACTTGGCGGACATGGCGGGGTAATAAACTTTACCGCAAGCCACAATCCGCCGTTGTACAATGGTATCAAATTCTCTCCCTCACATGGCGGACCTGCCGGAGATGAAACTACCAATGTGATCGAGGAGCTGATTGAGGCAGAAATTCGACCAACCTGCGCAACAGGTTCGATAACGACTGATGATTTATTTCGAGCCTATACGGGAAAAATCCTGGAGTACCTGGATGAAGGTGTTTTTCGGCAGGGCGGTCTGAGGGTTGTCTACGATGCTTTTTCCGGAGCCGGCTCCGGACTTCTTGATCGAATACTGGTTAATCTTGGTGCAGCAGTGAGAGTCATCAACGGGAAGCGTGATCCGCTGTTTGCCGGACGGCAGCACCCTGAACCGGGAATAGCAGGAACAGTCGATCTTGCTTCACAGGTTATCAAGAGTGGCGCGTCCCTGGGAATTGCAACGGACGGCGATGCTGATCGTTTCGGACTTATCGATGAAAATGGATGCTTCATTTCACCCCACGATTACTTGCCGTTACTTCTGGAATACCTGATCGAGAATAAGGGAATGAAGGGTCTTGTACTCAGATCAGTCACAACCGGAAGTCTTATTGACAGAGTTGCTCATGCTCACAACCTGGAGATTGAGGTTACTCCCGTTGGATTCAAGTATCTTGGAGCCAGAATGCTTGAAACCGATGTTATTCTGGCAGGAGAAGAAAGCGGCGGGCTTTCAATAAAGGGTCATATTCCTGAGAAAGACGGTATCCTGGCCTGCCTTTTGGCTGCTGAAATGGTATGCGCCAGGGGAAAGGGGCTGGCCGCACAGCTGGAGGAACTCTGGCTCAAGTACGGCAGAGTACATGTTTCAAGAATTGATCTGCAGCTTGATGACCGGCTGAGAGAATTCCTGATTGAACATTTCTTCGAATCGATTCCTGATAAAATTGCTGACAGTTCCGTCATATCAATTGACCATACTGATGGTGTCAGATTTCTTCTTGAGAATGACAGCTGGGTTCTTATAAGACTGAGCGGAACAGAGCCGCTTGCAAGAATATATGCCCAGGCTGATACACAGATTGAAATAGACAGACTGCTGAATACAATAATTGAGGACACAGATATACGGGGAGATGCTCAATGAAGATGGATACAGTTTCACTGACCATCGACATGAAAAGTCTGTCTCATGGGATCAACAAGGGAAGATTTGAACTTTCGCTCAAGGAGATTAACTGGAACATTGATAATGTAGAGCCCGGGGATGGTCAGGCGTTCATTGATCTGGAAGTTGATCTGCAGGACAGGGGTATCACCTGCAGCGGTATTCTGGATGCTGTATTTGTTTTGCCCTGTGCGAGATGCCTTGAAAATGTAAGTTTCCCGATTACGGAAGAAATCTACAGAGTCTATTCATGGGACGAAAGTATCTCTGATGATTTAGACTCAGAACCAGTTATCCTGGGAGGGGGATTCAGTATTCTGAATGCTGTCAGAGAAGCCATAATTCTGTCCTTACCGGGTAAGCCGCTCTGTACCCCGGACTGCCGGGGAATTAGTTATAATTGAGTATACTTTGAAAAGTCAACTTTTTTTAACATGAAAACAGTTACATCCTGTTAATACAGGGAAAGAGAAGGAACAATGCCAGTACCTAAAAGAAGACATTCATCAACCAGACGAGATAAACGCAGAGCTAACGACGCTCTGAAAGCAAAATCAACAAGCAATTGTCCTCAGTGCGGTGAACCGAGACTTCCGCACAGAGTATGCAAACATTGTGGATTCTACGATGGCAGACAGGTTATAGAACCGAAGGAGAAGTAATCATCCGCAGTTGTTTTTCCGGAACCAGAGGATTTGTCCTTGCCTGATTCACTCACCATCGCGATTGATGCTATGGGGGGAGACAACGGACCTTCTGTAGTAGTTGACGGAGCAATACTGTTTTACAGGGAATGCCACCGGCTGGTTACTGAAAAAGTATCCCTGATTCTCGTAGGAGACAGAGACCTGCTTTCACGGCTGCTTTCCCGCAGGGGAGGCGCGAGGCTTCCGATCTCAATTCAGCATGCCTCTCAGGTCATTACAATGGATGATCATCCAGCTGAATCCCTGAAGAATAAGCCGGACAGTTCAATGCTTGTAATGGCCGGGCTCCAGAAGAAGGGTCTTGTGCAGGCAATGGTCAGTGCTGGCAATACCGGCGCAATGATGGCTGCAAGTCTTTTTGCCCTTGGAAGAATAAAAGGGGTTCCCCGTCCGGCTATCGCTGCGACACTCCCCAGTCAGGATAATCCGACAGTCGTGCTGGATGTGGGGGCAAATATCGGGTGCAAATCGGAGCAGCTTCTTCAATTTGCGCTTATGGGAGATGCCTATTCAAGATGCGTATTCGGAATTGATAATCCCAGAATTACTCTGCTCAATGTTGGCACTGAGAAATCAAAGGGTCCCGTGATTATTCAGGAAGTACATGAAATGCTGGCTGTTTCGAAGTTGAATTTCCGGGGATATATCGAAGGCGATGGAATACTAAAAGGAGAGGCTGATGTTGTAGTCTGCGATGGGTTTGTTGGCAATGTTCTCCTGAAAACCTTTGAGTCCATTGCCGATCTTGTCGGCGGATCTCTTTACCTGGAAATGAAACGTCACTGGGCTTCAAGAGCCGGTTACCTTCTTATGCGGTATTCCTTTTCAAAACTGTGGGAGAAACTGGACTCCGCTGAATACGGCGGGGCTCCTCTCCTTGGTCTTAATGGAGTATCAATTGTAGCTCATGGAAGCAGCAATTCAAAGGCTATAAAGAACGCCATTGTTGCTTCCTGCGATTTTTATCGAAGCGGAGTCAAAGAACGGATTCAACAGGAGATCAAGGAAACGTTGTCGTGAGATTGGAGACATAGTGAACAGGAACGCCTATATCGTTGGAACAGGTCATAAAGTCCCTGATGGAGTGCTGACAAATGCCGATCTTGAGAAGATCGTTGATACTACAGATGAATGGATAACATCCAGAACCGGGATAAAGGAGCGAAGAAAAACGGATGACGATACTGCTACGTCGGACCTTGTAGCAGTTGCTGTTGAAAGAGCCATGGAGGATGCCGGCTGGAAGCCTGAGGATGTTCAAGGTATTATTGTGGGTACAGTAACACCGGATTTTTACTTCCCGTCCACTGCCGCTCTCGTGGCTGACAGACTTGGCTTTGGCACAGTACCGGCCTACGATTTTGAAGCAGGGTGCACCGCGTTCATCTATGGTCTTGTGCAGGCGAAAGCATTTATCGAATCCAGTATTCTGGACAGGATTATTGTAGTAGGTGCAGACTGTCTGACAAAAATTACCAACTGGACCGATCGCACCAGCTGTATACTCTTTGGTGACGGAGCCGGAGCGGTAGCCGTATCATCTGAAGGACCAGGTGGAAGACTTGGGGGATGGCACTGGGGCAGTGACGGTTCTCTCGGAAAATATCTCATTCAACCCGGAGGCGGCGCCAGGAAACCGGCTTCTCACGAGACGGTTGATCTTATCGAACACACCATTCACATGGATGGTTCCAGAATATTCAAGCATGCAGTAAGGGCAATGCGAGATTCATGCATGAAAGCGCTCGAGAAGGATGGCTCGGAGAAGAAAAATGTTGATCTTCTCATTTCGCATCAGGCGAATCTCAGAATCATAGACGCAACTGCAAGAGCTCTTGAACTCAGACCTGAACAGGTTTACATAAATATTCAGAAGTATGGCAACACATCCGCGGCATCCATTCCTATGGCGCTTGATGAAGCAATGAGAGATGGAACGATCACCGTTCCTAATACGGTTGTGCTTGCCGCTTTCGGTGCGGGACTGACCTGGGGTGGAATGATATTGCACTGGGACGAATAGAGGGAGATGACAGTGAACAGACTGGCTGTTGTAACAGGTGCCGCCAGAGGGATAGGTTTTTCGATTTCTCAGAAGCTTATTGACTCCGGATGGTCAGTTGCGGGCTGTGATGTGCTTGAGGACGATTTGAAAAAGAAATCCGAGCAGCTTGGAGATAATTTTAGCGCCTGGGTACTCGATATCACAGATGAGAATGCGGTGAATGAAACCGCAGGCAGGATCGAGAAAGAACTTGGTCCTGTATTCGGTCTGGTGAACAACGCTGGAATTACCCGTGATGGCCTTATTATGCGAATGCGAAAAACAGACTGGGATACCGTCCTGAATGTGAATCTCACAGGTGCTTTTCTTATGTGCCGGGCTTTTTCCCGTGGAATGCTTCGCCAGAAAGCGGGATCGATTGTTAATATTTCATCTGTCGTTGCAATACTGGGAGCAGCCGGACAGGCGAATTACGCATCTACCAAAGCAGGATTGATCGGTCTGACCAGAGCTTTGTGTCGCGAGTTTGCTGCACGGAATATCCGTGTTAATGCCATTACCCCGGGGTTCATCGAGACAGAAATGACAAGCGAGCTTTCGGATGAGGTGCGAGAGGACTATGCCGGCAGGGTTCCTATGAAGAGAATGGGATTGCCCGGTAATGTTGCGGATGCGGTGCATTTTCTTCTTGATGACGTTTCCGCATATATTACCGGGGTAGTACTTCCGGTAGATGGCGGATTGACAACCTGAGAAAGGACAGAATATGTCACTTGAAAACCGTGTAGCTGAAATCATAATTGACAAGCTTGGCGTTAAGCCTGAGCAGGTAACAGCGGAAGCTCAGTTTGATACGGACCTCGGTGCGGATTCCATTGATCAGTACGAACTCATAATGGGATTCGAAGATGCTTTCGGACTCAGGATCGATGAAGATGAAGCGACCAAGCTTACTACGGTTGGCAAGGTAGTTGATTATCTAAAGGAAAAGGGTCTCGATTAAAGGAACTGCTTTATTCGTACGGTGCGCACCGCAGGAAAATGTTTGCTGCGGTGCGGTACTGTAAATAGACTGGTTCTGTTCAGAATGATATAAGAACAGGGGACGAATTCTATGAGAAAGCGTATTGTAATTACTGGTGTCGGTACTATCAGCCCTATTGGTTTGACAGTTTCTGAGAGCTGGAAGAATGCCCTCGCTGGACAGAGCGGGGTAAGAAGAATGACTCTTGTTAATCCGGAAGAATTTTCCAGTCAGATCGCTGGAGAAGTGAAGAATTTCGATCCTCTTGATTATTTCGACCATAAACTTGCAAAAAGAACAGACAGATATACACAGTTCGCCATGATTGCATCCAGAGAAGCATTCG
The DNA here is from genome assembly GCA_030642525.1 of Candidatus Aegiribacteria sp. Taxonomy (GTDB): domain Bacteria; phylum Fermentibacterota; class Fermentibacteria; order Fermentibacterales; family JCC-6; genus Aegiribacteria. The sequence goes on along the minus strand of DAOWNO010000005.1, from coordinate 8,659 downwards.
CTGATTCGGGGCTTGAGGGGAATATCTCCCCTGAAAGACTTGGTGTTATTGTCGGTTCGGGCATAGGCGGGATCAATACACTTGAGCGAGAGCATAAAGTTGCTCTGGAGCGAGGAGTAAAGCGAATCAACCCATTCTTCTGCCCGATGATGATCAGCAATATCGCAGCCGGAAGAGTAGGCATCGATATAGGAGCAAAAGGATTGAATTTTGCTACTGTGACCGCCTGCGCGTCAAGCGGACATGCTATTGCCATCGGAACCGACATGATCAGTCTCGGCAGGGCTGAAGCGATACTGGCAGGAGGATCGGAGGCTCCGCTGACTCTTACGGGGGTCGGTGGATTCTGTGCACTCAAAGCGCTTTCAACCCGGAATGATGATCCCGAGACAGCATCAAGGCCGTTTGATCGGGATAGAGATGGATTTGTAATCGCTGAGGGCGGCGCTGTGGTGGTTCTTGAAGAGCTGGAGCATGCCATAAACAGAGGGGCTCATATTTACGCTGAAATTGTCGGGTCCGGAATGACCTGTGACGCCTTCCATATAACAGCTCCTTCGGAAGGAGCTGAAGGTTCGGCCAGAGCTATGAAACTTGCAATGGAAGATGCCGGGATAGAGCCTGAACAGGTTGATTACATCAATGCCCATGGAACATCCACAGTGCTTAATGATAAAAACGAGACAATAGCGATAAAAACGGCTCTTGGTGAGAAAAATGCCAGAAGAATAACGGTTTCTTCAACTAAATCAGTTACGGGACACATGCTTGGAGCTGCCGGTGCTATAGAGGTAATATTTACATCTTTTGCTCTCAGAGACGGAATTGTGCCTCCTACAGCAACCCTGATGAACCCTGATGAAGGGTGTGATCTGGATTATGTTCCACATAGTTCCAGAAAAGCCGAATTGACCTTTGCGCTTTCCAATTCGCTTGGTTTCGGTGGACATAATGTTACGATTGCCCTGAAGAAGTACACGGGGAAATAGTCAGATGACCGGAAATCCGGTATCTGAGGTGGAGAAAGCTCTGGGATACAGATTCAGCAATCCGGACCTTCTCGAAAATGCACTTAAACACAGTTCCTGCACAGAGGGCAGCAGCTCCGGCGATAGTTATGAAAGGCTGGAATTTCTTGGTGATGCCGTACTTGAACTGGTAACAAGAGAGTACCTTATGACTGAATATCCTCAGGAGCCGGAGGGATATCTGACCCGGAGGAAAATCAAGATAGTCATGAAACAGAATCTGGCCAGACAAGGACGCAGGCTCGGCTTGAATACTTTTGTTCAGGTTGGAAGTGGATTTGATGCATCTGAAGGAGCAATTGATACTATAGCAGCAGATGCTCTGGAGGCCATTATCGGGGCAATCTACCTTGATTCAGGTCTTGGGGCAGCGGAAGAATTTCTGCACAGAGAGATTTTAAGGAAATCTTTGGATATCGATCCCCTGCCTGATTCAAGGAGCGCTCTGCAGGAGTACTGCCAGGCAAAAGGGCTGACACTTCCTGAATACAGACTGGTTTCCAGTACAGGACCGGATCATAATCCAGTGTTTGCCATTTCAGTCATCATTGACGGAACAGAGGCTGGCACGGGTATCGGCCATACGCATAAAGCAGCCCGTGAAGCGGCAGCTGCCGGAGCACTTGAAAATTTTGAGAGGATGGTTTGAAGTGAATTATTACCTTTCTGAGGAACTGAATGATATCAAAGAAATCTGTGCCGGGATTGCTGAAAAGCATATCATTCCGGTCAGAGCTCTGCTTGATGAGGAGAACCGCTTTTCACGTGAGATAGTGAATGCGATGTCTGATGCCGGTCTGCACGGAATCTACATCTCCGAAGAATACGGCGGTTCTTCAGAAATGTTCGGTGGCGGTTCAATGGCACTATGCATCGCAACGGAGGAACTCAGCAAAGCATGCGGGGGTATTGCTCTGTCCTTTGCGGCTAATGCTCTTGGCGCCATGCCGATAATGATCTTTGGTTCCGAAGAACAGAAGAAAAAATACCTTCCCGATCTTGTATCCGGAGCGAAACTTGCCGCATTTGCTCTTACTGAACCGGATGCCGGCAGTGATGCTGGCGGAGTGAGGACAAAGGCAATTAAAGATGGAGATTATTACATTCTCAACGGAACTAAACAGTGGATTACCAATGGCGGTGAGGCTCAGATTTATACTGTAATTGCCCTGACCGACCCTTCAAGAGGAGCCAGAGGGCTTTCCGCCTTCATTGTGGAGGATGGAACACCTGGTTTTTCCTACGGCAAGAAGGAAGATAAGATGGGTATCAGGGCTTCCGCAACACGAGAGCTGATATTCGAAGATTGCAGGATTCCCGCGGAGAATCTCATAGCAAAAGAGGGTTACGGTTTCATCGTGGCCATGAAGACTCTCAACAGATCGCGCCCCGGCGTTGCTGCCCAGGCAATAGGTATAGCTCAGGGAGCTCTTGACGAAGCCGCGAGATACGCTTCCGAGAGAAAGCAGTTCGGTAAGCGGATTGATTCTTTCCAGGGAATACAGTTCATGCTCGCCGACATGGACACACAGATTGAAGCGGCAAGGGCACTCACCTACAGTGTCGCGAGAATGATCGATGCAGGAGAAAAGAAGTATGACAAGGAATCCGCAATGGCAAAAGTATTCGCCAGCGATGTCGCGATGAAAGTCACTACTGATGCTGTACAGATTCTAGGCGGATACGGTTATATGAAGGAGTATCCTGTCGAAAAGATGATGCGTGACGCGAAGATCACTCAGATATACGAAGGCACAAATCAGATTCAACGCAGCGTGATCGCTTCCGCGCTTATCAAGGAAACAGCGGCCAGGAGGAAATAGCCATGCGGATAGTTGTGGCGGTAAAACAGGTTCCGGACACTGCTGAAGTTCGGATAGACGAAGAGCGGGGAACCCTCATACGCGAGGGAATTCCCTCGATCCTTAACCCCTTCGATTCGTATGCTCTCGAAGAAGCCCTTAAATGGAGAGATGAACTGGGCGGAACCGTGATAGTCGTTTCAATGGGTCCTCCACAGGCGGAAGCGGTGCTTCGCGAAGCGGTTTCCATGGGCGCTGACGAAGCTGTACTGCTTTCGGACCGAGCATTCGCGGGAGCTGATACGTGGGCAACCAGTCATACTCTTGCTACTGCTGTGGAGAAGATGGGTAACATCGATATCGTCTTGACCGGCAAACAGGCAATTGACGGTGATACCGCTCAGACCGGTCCCAGCATTGCGGCGTCACTGGACTGGCCTCAGATAACCTTTGTAGGGAACGTTAGAGAGCTTTCGGAGAAACACATCATAGCTGAACGATACGTTGAGGACGGCAGTGAAGTGATCAAGTCGTCACTTCCCGTTGTCGTTACCATCCTTAAAGACGCTAATATCCCGAGGCTTCCATCACTCAAAGGAAAAATGAGGGCGAGAAAAATAGAGATTCCCGTATGGGGAAAAGATGATCTTGAACTCCCTGAGGGAGAGGTGGGGCTTGATGGTTCACCTACAAGAGTTGTGAACATAGCAACTCCGGAAATTTTCACCGATGGACAGATTCATCATGGAGAACCTGAAGAACTTGCAAAACTCATGGCTGACAGCCTCCTCGGAACGGAGGATTCCTGATGGCAAGCATAGAAGTACGTAAGGAAACCTGCGTGGGGTGTGGAGTATGCGTACCGGCCTGTCCCTTCGGAGCCATTTCCATGGAGGATGATCTTGCCGTTATCAGTGATGACTGCACGCTCTGCGGCGCCTGTGAGTCTTCCTGCTCCTTTGGAGCTATTATCATTCGCACGGGTGAAACAGACGGTACCAGTATCAGCGATTACTCCGGAGTAATGGTCATTGCCGAACAGCGCGACGGTATTGTCGATCACTGCACCCTTGAACTCCTTGGCGAAGCAAAAAGACTGGCAGAGGTAGACGGAAGCGTTGTGTCAGCTGTTCTGCTCACTGAAGAGGGCGGAGAATGGCCGGAGAAACTTATTCAATATAGTGCTGACATAGTGTATATCGCTGAGGATCCAGCTCTGAGACATTTCAGAACAGAACCTTTTTCCCGCACGGTTGAGAAACTGATTAACAAAAGAAGCCGGCTATAGTCCTTGCTGCGGCAACAACCACAGGCCGGGATCTCATGCCGAGGATCGCGAAGAATCTCAATACGGGACTTACAGCTGACTGTACAGAACTTGCGATTGATCCGGAAACAGGCGGTCTGCTTCAGACAAGACCTGCCTTTGGCGGGAATATCCTGGCTACGATCGTCTGCGCGGATACCAGGCCCCAGATGGCAACTGTCAGACCAAGAGTCATGAAAGCCCTTGAGCCTGATGAAAACCGCAAAGGAGAAATCGAAATAATCGATCTGACTCCCGAAGACCTTTCAAGCAGAACCGAAGTGCTTGAGTTCAATCCTCTGGATGAAGGGGAAGTTGATATAACAGAGGCCGAGATAATTGTATCAGGTGGAAGAGGGCTCAAGAGTCCGGAGAACTTCGCTCTACTGGAGGAACTGGCTGACCTTCTGGATGGCAGCATAGGAGCGAGCCGGGCGGCGATCGACGCTGGATGGATTTCCTATCCTCATCAGGTTGGTCAGACAGGTAAAACCGTGCAGCCGAAAACCTATATTGCCTTCGGAATATCCGGCGCAGTCCAGCACAGGGTCGGCATGCAGTCCTCAGACCGGATATTTGCCGTCAATAAGGACGCTACCGCACCGATTTTTGAATTCTGTAACGAGGGTTATGTCGGTGATCTTTTCGAGATCATCCCGCTGCTTATCAAGGAGATCAAGCGCAGACGCAAGTCATGATGCAGGTTTGATAAGTTACACGTTTTTCCAGGACTTACGGAAGCAGGAGTGTAATCGATGCCGGTTGATATGAATACGATTGCTGTTTCGAATAACACTGATTTTTACATGAAGACCACGCGGGAAACCCTTGAAACTCTGAATTCCACGGAGAAGGGGCTTCCCCGTAAAACAGCCGACATGATTCGCAGAAAAATCGGCGGCAATGAGATAGTAGCAGACATCACTCTTCCGAAGTGGATGCTTTTCCTGCTTCAGTTCAGAGACCTTCTGGTAATTGTTCTAATTGCTGCTGGAATAATATCTTTTGCAATAGGCAGTTACAGCGATGGTATCATAATGTTCATCATCGTAATCATAAATGCCGTGATCGGTTTTATACAGGAATACAAAGCCGGCAGGATACTTGAACGCCTGAAGGAGCTTATCAAATCACCAGCCAGGATTCTGGTGAACGGTGAACTGCAGGAAATATCCCAGAGGCTTCTTGTTCCCGGTGATGTTGTGGAAGTTGATGCAGGTGACAGAATACCTGCCGATATCCGACTGCTGGAATCATTCGATTTCCGTACAGTGGAATTTTCGCTTACAGGCGAGTCTATGCCGCAGGAGAAGAACACTGGAGTCATCAATGAGCATTGTATCATAGCGGATCAGGATAATATGGCTTTCATGGGAACGACTGTGGCAACAGGAAATGCCATTGGTATTGTCGTGCGTACCGGCATGAATACCGAAATGGGCAAGATAGCAGACATGACTCAGAAAACCACCACTGTAAAATCACCGCTTCAGAAAGAACTGGGCATTCTTGCAAAATGGCTTACAGGTATCGTCATTCTACTCAGCATCGGACTGTTCGTGGTTGCTCAATGGCAGGGATTTGATCTTTTTACCAGTATGATTCTTGCTCTTGGTGTTGCCGTGGCGTCAGTACCACAGGCATTGCCGGCTCAGGTTACAGTAGCTCTTACGGCGGCAAGCAGGAGACTCTCCGAGCGCAATGCTGTTGTTAAGAATCTTCCGTCGGTCGAAACCCTTGGTTCCACCACAGTGATTTGCACCGACAAGACAGGTACACTGACCAAAAACGAGATGACGGTTACAAAAGTCTGGTTTGATGGAATCGAATTCAAAGTCACCGGGATCGGGTACAAACCTGAAGGGAACATCCTGAACGCAGACGGAGATCCGCTTACTCAGGAACAGATTGATGAAATCGAGATTATTATGGATGCCGGCACTATGGCATCCAATGCTGAAATTCACGCACCTGACTCCGACCATGCAAGCTGGTACGCTATAGGTGATCCTACCGAAGCAGCTCTTGTGACAATGTCAACCAAGATTGGAACCAGAAGCCCTGTCGAGGATGAGGAGAACCCGGAACTTCATGAATTTCCATTTGATTCAGATAGAAAACGGATGAGTTCCATCCGTCAGTTCGGAGACAGAAAGCAACTGGCGATGAAGGGTGCGACGGACAGCGTACTTTCCATATCAAAGTATATCTTTCGCAGAGGAGAGATTGTTCCGATAACGGACGAGGATAAATTTCGTATCCGCGCCCTTAACGAGCAGTACTCCGATCAGGCTCTTCGCGTGCTTGCAATCGCATTCCGACCACTGGAGACAAACGGAAGCGATTACGTTCTGGATGAAATCGAGAAAGATGTGGTCTTCCTCGGTCTTATCTGTATGACAGACCCTCCGAAAGAAGGAGTAAAGGAAGCGATTGCCGCATGTCATGATGCTCATATACGGATAATCATAATGACCGGTGATCATTCCATTACCGCAAGAGCTGTCGGGCGTGAGATAGGCCTGTCACGGGATGGTGACCCTCCTGTATTTACCGGGAGACAGCTTGAGGATATGGATGACAGCGAACTTTCAGCAATTCTTGAATCAGGCGAATCTATTATTTTCTCAAGGGTTAATCCTGAACATAAACTCTGGATTGTAACTCTTCTGGAGAATCAGGGAGAAGTTGTAGCGGTTACCGGTGATGGTGTTAACGACGCTCCCGCGCTCAAGAAGGCGGATATTGGTGTAGCCATGGGGATTACCGGAACGGATGTTGCAAAGGAAGCCGCTGAGCTGATACTCCTTGATGACAGTTTTCCGACTCTCGTAGAAGCTGTAAGGGAAGGCCGCACAATCTACAGCAATCTTAAGAAAACGGTGATTGCATCCATGACAACAAATGCAGCTGAATTGATGATAGTCATACTTGGTCTCGCAGGGGTTGCAATGGGTAACTGGGCTATACCCATACTTGCGCTGCAGATTCTCGCAATCGATCTTCTTGCCGAAATAATGCCACTGACGTGCCTGACTTTTGACCCGTCTTCCAGAAAGATCATGAAAATACCGCCACGCGTCCGTTCGATTCATATCATGAATCAACACAGCACATATGAAGTACTTTTCTTCGGCCTTCTTATCGGAGTGCTGGCCTTCTCCAATTATGCCTTCTATATGTTCCGGGAAGGCCTTGTATTCACCGCTGAAAACATGCCGTCTTCCCTGATGCTTCACTATGCTCGCGCGACAACTTTGAGTTACCTCACAATAGCTTTCTGCCAGTTTGTCAATGTGCTTTCAAGAAGAAATGATTACACTTCCGTCTTTAATCGAGATTTCTTTTCCAACAAAATTCTTCTCTGGTCAATAGTTGCTTCAATTGGATTGATTCTCCTTGCCATATATGTACCGTTCCTGAGCGGATTTCTATATTTTGCAGGCCCCAGGCTGATTGACTGGGTCTGTGTGCTGGGGGCTGCAGCTGTCTTCCTCGGAGCATTCGAGATCCTGAAGACAGGCAGACGTATTAGATGGAGAAGAGCAGAAGCAGTCAGCGGAAATTAAGCGGTGATTCCTTGTGGTTATGGTATGCCTGATCTGATAGAGAAAAGCGCGATTCTGCATGTTCATACAGATGCATCTGATGGAACTGCTTCCATAGCTGAAGTGATCGAGGAAGCTCTATCAGCCGGCGCGGATATACTCGGTATTAACGATCATAACACTCTTGAAGCCAGGGATGAGGGCTTTGGAGGCTGGCACGATGGTCTTTATGTGCTGGTGGGAGCTGAACTCGAAGATCAATATAAGAACAATCACCTGCTTGTATACGGTGTTGACAGGCTCCCTGATTCCCATGATACCGGGGAACAGATCCGTTTCGTGAATGGAAGTGGTGGAATCTGCATTGCAGCTCATCCAACAGAAACAGCGGGAAAGTTGCGCGGAACTCGAAGCTATCCATGGACACTTGAAGATGTATCAGGATTATCGGGTATTGAAATCTGGAATTACATGTCCGGATGGAAATCCGGAATAAGCGTTTTCAACGCCCCTTTGAAGCTTCTGTTTCCGGACAGGTATGTGAAACATCCGGATCCTTCTGCGGTAGAGCTCTGGGAAGCTGCCGGAGGTTGTGCGATAGGAGGTTCTGACGCACATGCATTAAGGTATGGGTTTGGAGCGCTTTCAATGAATATCTTTCCCTACGGGATGCTGTTCGGAAGGCTCAGGACGCATATACTTCTTGATAAGGAATTATCAGATTCGAGAAATAAAGCTGAAGGGCAGATTATCTCCGCGCTTCGAAATGGCAAGTGTTTTATCAGTAATCATCTGTATGGAGATGCGACAGGATTCAGAGCCTTGAGAATTGATGGTGAAATAGTTATTGATCTTCCTGGAAAGGGAGAAATAGTGATAAACAGATCCGGAAGGTTCGTTAATAAAGGAGTTCATTCTCCTGGAAGACACAAATTTGAAATTACTGCGGATGGCAGGCTCTGTGTATCGGTCATC
>DAOWNO010000287.1 GCA_030642525.1 Candidatus Aegiribacteria sp. | reverse complement strand
TGAACAGCGGTACTTTCACAAGTTTTGAAGCTGTCTTCGCATTCAGCAGCGCTTTGTCAAAACATGACCTCAGTGAGCGAAGGTCACTGGTCGCCGAAAAACCCCAGGCGCCGTCCCAGAGTACTCTTACTCCGATACCGCATTCAACGGTCGTATCGTTTGCTTCCAGGTCCCCATCGTACAGAAGAATTGTCTCAGAACTGTCATCCTGATAAAACCTCGCATCAACGTAACCAGCGCCATCCAGAGATATCCTGGATATGTTCTTCGAAATCTCCTTCTTCACTGCCGCCGAATCTGTCATCAGATACCTGCCTAACCTAAATATTATTGATCATCGGAATAGTAAGATTTCTTAAATATACGAATCAAACCAAATTTACAAAATTCCAGTTTAGTTACGGTCTGTTACAGAATTATCACAGCATCGCAAACTCTTTGAATTATTCATAGAATACGTGCTGATGAATCTGATGTTTATCAATAATCCGACAGGAGAGTTCTCATGAAAAAATTGATTCTGCTATCAGCGATATCTGCTTTACTGCTTATCACTTCCTGTGACAGCGGTAACACTGAACAGATCGATGATGTGGTTTCTGAAGCCGTACCGGAAGGTCCGCCACATATTAAGCTTACAGTTCTTCAAACAATAGGGGTGGAACTCGGAGAGACAGATTATGTATTCGGTAGAATAGTGGATGCTGTTCAGACCACTGACGGCGGTGTTCTCGCGCTTGACCTGACAACGTTGAATGTACGACGGTACGACAGCAGCGGTATCTTTATCAGAAGCGGGGGAAGAGAGGGAAGCGGGCCTGGAGAATTTCAGAACCCGATGGGACTGGCAATTCTGGAAGATAACCGGTTCATTGTCACTGATATGGCCGGAAGCGCGATAAAGGTATTCAATGATTCCCTTGTATGGATAGAGGATATCACCGGCTTTTTCCCCCGTCCACCGTTTACTGTGAGATCCGCGGGAGGTGATGATTTTACAGGGCTTCTTCCAGCTTTTGATCGTGAAGAAGGGCTTATGGGTTATTCAGTAGCCAGGCTTGAAACCGGTAATTCTGAACCAACTGTCATCTTCACTGAAGATATGGCTCCTTTCGATCCTTCCAGGCTGGGTCCCCTCGGTGCCGAGAGCACACCTATTTTCACATCCGGCAATTCAGGAAACGTGTTTGTTTCCATGCCCTTTGCCGATAAAATAAGTATTATCGGATACCTTCCTGATGGAGAGATTTTCCTCGAGATAAATGAATATGTTGAATCCGTGTTCAAGACAGATGAAGAGCTTGCCGACGAGGAAGCGGAATTTGAGGAATTCGTTTCCAGAAGAAGCGGCAGAGGCGGCAGGATGTCCGGAATCGAACTCACGTTCGATCCTGTACTCTACCGAAGATGTGCTTCGGAACTCGGAATTGATAATCTGGACAGACTGTGGGTCCGTCTTGGAGGGTACAGATACCCCTTCTGGAATGTATATGACATGAGCGGAGAGATCCTCTTCACGGCATCACTGGAGATGGATGATCCGGATATCGATGAGATGACTGTCAGAATTACGGACAACGGAGCTGTTGCATGGGTCAGGGATCCGGTCAGCTGGCCAAGGCTCTATCTTATTGAGCTGCCATAAGCAGAAAATAATTATTTCAGACCTTATGCGGGGACAAGCACCAGAGTGTGCATGTCCCCGAGTTCTGTTTAAAAGGATTGTTCTTTAACGTATTTCTCCAGACCAAGTTTCCTGAGCATCCTTGCCCCTTCAGACGGATGAACCTGAAAAACCTACCAATACACTATCGACAAGGTCGCGGGGTGAGGTCAGGGTATTAAAATATCCAAGAGGCAACTTGCCTGATTCCTCTCCTCCGGAATAACGAACTGCTGCTATTTAATCCTGGTCACCATCTTCGTAACCGCGATATCCCCGCATACCAGATTGATGAAATAAATCCCATCCGGGATTTCCTCGCCGGCGTTCCAGATTAACGAACCGGTGCCCGCGTCGATGTTCTGAGTTCTCCTGTCAACTGTCCTTCCGGCAATATCATAGACTGAAAGGACAACTGTCACTGGAGAAGCAGCTGAATAATCCAGTGAGAGGCTGGAAGAAAATGGATTGGGAGAAACACTGTTAAGGGCAAATATCCCGGCGGGGATTTCGCCTTCGCCTATCCCGGTCATGGTGGTTTCATATTCAAAAAACCATGTACCCGGAGCGAATCTTGGCTGCGCTTCCTCTCTGCCGGAATTGTCAGAAGCTGAAATGTAGTACTGAACTGTTTCACCATCCGGTACGCCGGGAATATTGACGGAGAATGAATCCGCACTGCCGGATGACATGGCAAGGGCCGAGAATACCCCCGAGGTTCCGATTCTGTAATTAAGGTCGTGATCCAGAAGCGAGTTGTCAGGATGGCATCTGATCAGGGCGTTTACGGTTACAGGGCTGCCGGCGGTCTGCAGTGAATCCACAGGCATATGCTGAACCAGGAGCATTTCATTATCCATTACATTCCTCGTTCTGCAGTGAAGAGCGTCTGTAGGCGCCCAGCCGCCATAAGGAAATCCCTCAACTGTATATCCGGGAAGAGCTTCCTGATAGAGAGCGATGGCCGCTGCATCGTAGCTCGAACCGAACAGAGGAAGGTAGACATGATCGTTGGAGATCAGGCTGTTTGTATAACCTTCGCTTCCGGAACTCTGTACACGGTAAACATTCCAGAAGGTTCCATACGGACTCGGGGTTGAAGCCAGCAAATCCGCGGCGGCTTCAAGCCCGGCGTAATCCGGATGCGAAGGGGGAACCTGGAGAACAAGTATTTTGTCAGGGCTGAGCGTCTTGGCCCAGCAGTCGATGTGATGGATGTAATAATTCTGGGGATCTTCCATTACAACGTAGTTATCGATTCCCAGATAGAGAGCCATCTGAGTGTCCACCCAGTCCTCATCACCGCTATTTTCCGAATAGACAAGATCAGTGGACATGGCCTGGTCGAATCCGCTGGACATGTAGTTGCCGCCGGAATGCACGATCGTGGATGTGTAGACAGGAATGCCCCAGGTGGAACCGGCGACTACGGGGAATTTGTTGTCATGCGGTCTAACTCTGTTGTAGGTGTAGTTGAAAATTCCCTGGCTGCCGTCCTGAAGAAGCACGAACCACGGGCCGTAATCGCGAACCCAGACGCTGTTCGTAGGGGCAAATATGAAGTCGACATTGTCCATATTGACCCCGGCATTTTGAAAGTGTGTCTCCGCGGAGCTTTGCTGCTCTTCTATACAGATGACCCATACCGTCGTCACCTGGGAAAATGATACTATCAGATCATCAGGAAGACCCATCG
>DAOWNO010000274.1 GCA_030642525.1 Candidatus Aegiribacteria sp. | reverse complement strand
GGATTTGCGCCATTGTGGAATTACCCTGACTGAAATTCGTTCTGAATAAAGTCAATTACTTCAATCGCAGCAGTTCCCGGAGTGAAAATAGCCTTGAATCCAGTCTTCTTCAGAGAAGGAATATCCTCCTCCGGAATAACTCCCCCTCCAAAAAGGATGATATCAGCAGCACCCTTTTCTTCAAGAAGTCTGGCTACTTCAGGGAATAGATAATTATGAGCGCCGGACAGCAGTGAAAGACCAATAAAATCCACATCTTCCTGAATGGCAGCGTTCACTATCGCTTCCGGTGTCTGGCGAATTCCGGTGTAGATAACTTCCATGCCGGCATCGCGCAGAGCTCTCGCTATGTATTTAGCTCCTCTGTCATGTCCATCAAGACCCGGTTTCCCGATCAGTACACGTATTCTGCGATCCATAATCGCCTCCGGTATTTAGATATTACACAATCCTGAATATTCAATATGAGAAACCTTCAATTGAACACTTCCCGAATGCTCTCACAATCAACATAATATAAGCATCTCTATTTCCTGTGCATAATCCTGATCCGGAGGTTGAATTAAAACGCCTGTATAGTGCTGTTGATGAAAACCGGGGTATATTTTTAACTCTCTGTTATCTTTGAATGGAGGGGTCTGAATGTTTGGAAACATAGCCATCTGTTGCGGCAGATCAAGCCAGTCTCTTGGAAACCGTATCTGTGAAATCCTTGGAATAGATCCCGAGCCGGTTGAATTCATCCAGTTCTCAAATGGAAATCTCATGGTTAATTTCACAGGTGAATCCGTTCGGGAGAAGGACGTTTTTATTATCCAGTCCGGTGAAAGGTCTATCTTCCAGGATCGAGATCGGTCTTTCGGCAAGGTATCGGGTGATATCATCGAACTTCTTCAGATGATCTATGCCCTGAAAGACAGTGCCGGCAGGATAACTGCTGTAACTCCCTATTTCCCTTACGCAAGAAGCGATAAAAAAGATAAACCGAGGATTCCCATATCTGCGAAGATGTTGTTTGACCTGATTGAATCCGTTCAGGCTGACAGAGTTCTAACCATGACCCTGCATTGCCCTCAGAGTCAGGGATTCAGTAATATCCCGGTGGACCAGCTTCATGCAGACGGTGTTTTTATGGAGAAGATATTGTCATTCGGTACGGAGAAACTGGCTTTTGTAGCTCCTGACTCCGGAAGCATCATGAATAACGATTTTCTTGCAATGCACACGGCAAGATCAATCAGAGAAGAAGGCGGAACTCCGGACATAATAACAGGATACGTCAAGAAGATAAGGGTTGACGATAGCGAAACCCCGCATGTAAGAACTGTTGAGGGAGTTGATGACCTCACCGGCAGAACCGTCATAATAAACGATGACGAAACCCTTTCGGGAAAAAGCCTGGTCATGTGCGCAGAGATAGTGGCTGAACGCGGGGCAAAGGATGTTTACGCATTTGTCACGCATGGTATTCTTTCGGGGAATTCAGTAAAACGAATAGAGAACAGCTGCATGACAAAACTTTTCGTCACAGATACCGTTGAATTCAACACAGATGCTGCCGAGAAAGTTGTGAACGGCCCTCTGAAGAAGATTGAGACTCTCTCCGTTGCCAGAGTCTTCGCTGAGGCTATCAATCGAATACATAAAGGTCGCAGCCTGAGCTCACTTTTCCTCGGAAAATAGGAGTTTAAAAACTTCTTTGTCAATACGGGTGCAGCGAGTTTATCTGCCAGGTATTTAATTACATAAATAATTATTGATTCTTATTTCGAAAGAGATCCGTTATGGAAAAAAGTATAATTTTTGAAATCTACAAGAGGCACCGCGCGAAGGGTGTGGCAGCAATGTGGGGCGAGAGCCGGGAGGGCTGGCCTCCAGGATTCCTGGGGGCTTCCGAGTTCACCGCTGAGAGTGTGGAGATGGAAGAACAATCATCCGGCAAGCTCTTTACCGTGCTGGCTCTCGACGGAGATCGTGTGGTGGGTTTGTGCCGCACAACACCATACGGAGGAGAACCGGACGCAGCATATGTCGCTCTTGTAAATGTCGTTCCGGATATGCACGGAAAGAAGATTGGCAAACGACTTCTTCTGGACGCTGTTGAAAGAACCGCTGAGAAGGGCTACTACAGAATTGATCTTCATACATGGCCCGCCAACCTCAAGGCTATGCCCCTTTACAAGAAAACAGGTTTCTTCTGGGTACCTGATACCATGGTCTACATGCAGAATTACATGCCTTTCCTGATAGGAAGGCCGGAGTTCAGAGAATTCCTTGACGGCGAATCATGGTATGACATTTTCGAGCGGGATCTGGCAGCGGAGCCTGATGAACAGAAAACCGCTTCTGGCAGGGAAGTATTCAAATATCGATTTGTGATCAAAGAGCGATTCTTTGAGGCTGTATTCGACAGACGGGGGAGAATTCTATGCGAGATAAATGCTCCCGGTCTGACCGTTTCCATCGAACGTGAATTCGGGAAAATCTTCTTCGGCAGAGAAGTCAGCATAACTCTTGCGGGAAATTCCCTGCCTGATAGAATTGACATGAAATCACATGAATATCTTTCAGCTCCATCATCGGTTACGCTGGATGAAGCAATTTCAGGATTTAAAGTCGTTCATGAACCGGTAGAGGTGCCTGTACCGGAAAGGGATCGATCTCCCAGAGTATCAGCAGTGATTCCCGGGAAGAACCCTCTGGAATTGGGACTCGGAATAAGAGCTGAAGAGCCTGTATCACTGCTATCGCCTCCTGTCAGAAGAATACGGAAGGGACAAAGTGAGCTTGAACTCGATCTCAAGAAGCTTGCTGACACCGACTCCGTGACAGTACTGACTTCATTGAACGGTGAAAATCTCCACGAAAATAAATTCAAACTTGAGAAAAGCATCTTTCAGAGGATCAGGATTCCTCTCCCTGAGCTACCGAGCGGGCTTCACGAACTCACAATAGCCTTCAGCCGGGAGGATTCAGTCGGAACCGAGGAAAAACTTATACTTGTTTGCGGTCCTTTTACAGATATTCCTGAATCAAGGATCACACGGAAATCAGCAGTGCTCATAGGTAGAGAAATTTCTGTTGAGGTTGCCAGAACCGGAGCCTGGGCGGCCGTCTGGGGAAACAGTTTGGATGATAGACCAACAAGACTCGGAGGGTTCAGACTCTATGCAGGTCCTCCTTACTGGAATTCGGATCTTCCGCATCAGCTGTACGATTTCAGACTTGACAGGAATGTTGTTTATGCAAGTACCGTCTGGCCAACCAGGCCGGGAATGAAGCATGAATGCTGGTTCCGGCTTGACCATGCAGGTTTCATATCAGCGGGTAATTCAGTCAGTAATGGAACAGATTCTATCCAGAAGATCAAGTTCTCGACAGGATGGAGTGGAGGCCAGCTCTTCGATCCCAGAACTGACGCTATCCCTCTGAAAGAAGGTATCTACACCAGCAGAAGGGTATACAATCAGATCCCCGACTTCGAAGAAGATCTGCCAAGAAAAGTGGATGATCTAGGCGCTCCATGGTTCGCCAATTCCGGAAATAGCAGATCGATAATGGTTTACTTTCCGGGCTGGTCCGAACTTCATTACAACCGGCCTGAAACAAAGGAAATC
>DAOWNO010000209.1 GCA_030642525.1 Candidatus Aegiribacteria sp. | reverse complement strand
GTGGTAAATCCGCCTTTCATGAACGGAAGGTTCTCAAGAACATCACGCTCTCCCGCGATTAACAAGAGCGGAACTCTCTATTGGCCTTTCTGGCTGGCGCATGGAGTTGGAGCGCTGGAACAGGCCGGACATGAAGTGCTTTTCCTTGACTGCCCCGCAGAGGGAATTTCCAGCGATGATCTCCTGCTGAAAGTTACAGAGTATGATCCGGGTCTGGTCGTGATTGACACTTCAACTCCTTCCATCTACAGCGACCTCCGAATCTCTTCAATGGTGAAGAAAGCTCTTCCGTCTGCTTCTGTGCTGCTGGTCGGCACTCATGCAAGCGCTCTTCCGGAACAAAGCCTCCGACTGGCCCCTGCCCTTGACGGAGTGGCTGTGGGAGAGTACGACGCGACTCTGGTTGCTGCGGCTGATCAGCTGCGGCAAAACAGAGACCTCTCTGATGTTTCCGGACTTGTTCTTTCAATTGATGGAGAAATAAGAAATACCCGCCCGAGGGAGATGATAGAAGATCTGGATTCACTGCCCTTCCTCGCGGATGTATACAGAAAACACCTGAAACCGGAGAATTACTTTTTCGCCGCAGCAAGATATCCCAGTGTAATGACAATAACCAGCAGGGGCTGTCCATACAGATGCTCGTTCTGTGTCTGGCCACAGGTGATGCATCGCGGGAAGCACAGAGTCCGGTCACCTTTTCATGTTTCAGAGGAATTCAGTTTGTTCCGTGAGTATTTTCCTCAGATTCAGGAAATCGTCATAGAAGATGACACTTTCTCCATAAACAATTCAAGGGTCGAGGAAGTTTCAGAAGCTCTCATCAGGAACGGAAACAGGATCCCCTGGACCGCCAATGTACGTGCGGACCTTTCTCTTAAGGCAATGAGAAAGATGAAAGCCGCAGGGTGCAGGCTGATTATCGTCGGATACGAATCCGGTTCCCAGGAAATCCTCAACAATGTGTCGAAGGGAACAACAGTTGAGCAGAACATGGAGTTCGCAATCAGGGCGCGCAGGGCAAAACTTCTTGTCCATGGATGTTTCATGGCAGGCAATCCCGGGGAGAATTCTATTACTCTGGAAGACACTTTCAGGATGGCTGTCAAACTCGCTCCGGATACAGCTCAATTTTTCCCCGTAATGGCTTACCCGGGGACAAAGCTCTATCATGAGTATAAAGAACTGGGTTATCTGAGAACCGGGAGTTTTGACAAATGGGTCACTCCCGAGGGACTGCATGACTGTGTTGTCGATCTCCCGGATCTGCCCTCGCACAAACTGGTCGAGTGGTGCGATAATGCCAGGAAGCGATTCTATCTTCGACCGAAATATTTGGCATACAAGGCATGGCAGAGCGTCAGGCATCCTTTTACAGAGGGAAGACGCACTTTCAAAGCTTTCAGTACTTTCCGAAAACACCTTTTCAGAAGGAATAATTCCGGTAAGCAGATGGAGAAAAGTGTATGAATCCTGCTTATTTCTGGATCGTTCTGGGACTGTCTTCAGTTTCATGGTTCATCTATCCTCTTTTTCTGTGCTTTTTATCTTTGATCAGGAAAAACGCTCCCTGGACTGAGCCTGCGGAGTGGCCTTCAGTAAGTGTTCTGGTGGCAGCGAGAAACGAAGAAAATGTCATTGCCCGCAGAATAGAAAACCTTCTGGCTCAGAATTATCCGGGCAGGTTGGAAATACTGATCGGGTCCGACTCGTCCAATGACTCAACTGATGAAATCGTTCGGACATTCACGGCGGATAAAGTTATTCTTTTCCGCAGTCCGGAAAGAATCGGGAAGCCTCTGATAATACAGGAGCTGCTGAAACTCTCAGACAATGATATCATTGTCTTCACAGATGCGGATACTGAGTTTGCGGTGGACGCCGTGAAGGAGCTTGTCCTGCCTTACGGTAATCCGGGGGTCGGATGCGTTGACGGATCAAGAATGAACAGCCTGGATGGTACAACCTGCGAAAGTACTTACTGGAAATATGAGAAAACCATAAAGAAGCTCTGCTCAAGACTCGGTGTTGTACTGGGCGCAACGGGCGCGATCTTTTCGCTGAGAAGAAACCTCTTTAAGCCTGCAGCTCCCAATCGAGCGGATGATTTCGAACTCGCGGTCATGACAAGAGTTCAGGGTTATTCATGTGTATTCAATGAACGGGCAATTGCCATGGAGCAATCTCCTTCTGATTCCAGCCAGTACCGCAGAATGGTCAGAATAGTCAGCTGGATGGTGATCAGCTGCGTACTACTGATGGGAAAAGCCCTGAAGAAGGGAAATATTCTTCTTTTCCTCCAGCTCCTTGTTCACAAAATGCTGAGATGGTTCTCCGGTATACTCATTCTCTTCGCGACTGTTCTGTCGGGCATTCTGGCCGGTACTCCCGTTTACGCGATTATTTTTCTTCTGATGTGCTCCTTCCACCTTCTCGCAGCTGCCGGATTTTTTCTGAAAAACAGGTTGCCGTCGAGACTTCTTTTCCCTTACTACTTCTGGCTTATGAACATTGCCTCGATTGTTGGTATATTCAGAACCGTGGCAGGTAATCCCGTAGAGATGTGGGAAAAGGAAATCATGGAGGAAGACAACTGAAAAAGCAGGTTATGCTACTCGGGATGGGATTTGACGCGATAGCTGTTTTCATTTCCCTGATATTCGCGGCCTGGATCAAATTTGATTTTGGTCTCTTCCAGAATGTAACTCCCATGTCCGGCCACATCATGTTCACCGGCGGAGTAGCGTCCATCCCTTTCTGGTGGCTCATGTTCGCCGCATCCGGATCCTACAGGCCCCATTGGGATATGAGCTGGGCTGACGAACTGAAACTGGTCATGAAGCCTGTTACAACCGGCTTCATAATTCTATTTTTCGGCGCTTTTCTCATCTCGCCTTCAGCATCGATTGGAAGATGGATCATTGTTTTTTACTACGCCCTTCTGATTCTTCTTGTATTCACTGCCAGAGGCTGCGTACGCCTGATTGAGAGAAATCTGGCAAAGAATGGTTTACTCAGGCGTAATGCTGCAATTGTCGGAACCGGAATAGCCGCCTCTTACCTTGAACAGTACCTCGAAGAAAATATTGCTCTGGGGTACAATGTTGTCGGCTTTGTTGATCCGGAGAAAAGCAGTATCGAGCAGACAGTTTCGAATGAGCGGATCATAGGTACCGTAAAGGAACTTCCTGAAACACTGAAGAAACATCCTGTTCAGGAACTTCTTATAACTATTGCATCCAATTTCCACGATGATATTCTGGCTCTTCTTCTGCCTGCAGCCGGAGCGGGAATCAGAGTGAAGGTCGTACCCGATCTTTTTGACATTGTTGCCGGACACGTTCACAGCACTCAGATAATGGGACAGCCGTTCATGGAGATCTTTCCTGAAAGATTGAGTTTCTGGCAGAGACTTGTTAAGCTGTTCATGGATTACTTCATCAGTATTGTAGTTCTTTTCGTCGGCCTCCCTTTCTGGATCCTGATAGGAACAGCAATAAAGATTGATTCCAGAGGGCCTGTTTTCTATCGCCAGATAAGAGTGGGTAAAGGCGGCAGGATTTTCAAGGTTTTCAAATTCCGAAGCATGGTTCATAACGCCGAGAAGCACAGCGGCCCTGTCTGGGCTGACAAGGAAGATGTTAGAATCACTTCTATAGGCCGTCTTCTGCGCAAATCAAGAATTGATGAATTTCCTCAACTTCTGAATGTAATTATGGGGGAGATGTCAATCGTCGGCCCTCGCCCTGAAAGACCGGCTTTCGTTGAAGAGCTCAGAATAATGTATCCGTTTTACCAGAAACGGCTTACGATCAAACCGGGCTTAACCGGATGGGCACAGGTAAAGCTCGAATACGATACAGATCTTGAAAGCGTGGCAAGCAAACTTAAGTATGATTTTTTCTATATTGAGAACCAGTCGATCTTTCTCGATCTGGAAATACTCGCCAGAACCCTGAAAGTAGTTCTGACTGGGGCGGGAGCGCACTGAAACCCAGAGTAACGACTGACCTTCGAAAGGATAAGCAAATGGCAGTTCCCCTGTTGGACATAAGCAGACAGCACAAACCTCTATTTGAGGATCTCCGCAATGTTTTTGATAAAGCGCTGGAAACTTCAGCATTCATAAAAGGCCCTGAACTGAAATCCCTGGAGGAAGAATTCTCAAAATACTGCGAAACTGAAATCGCGGTTGGATGTGCTTCCGGCACTGACGCTCTCATTCTCGCGCTTATGGCTTCAGGCGTTAAACCGGGAGAATACGTAATAACAACTCCCTTCACTTTCTTCGCGACCGCCGGAGCTGTAGTGCGTGCAGGCGGCATTCCTCTATTTGTCGACATCCTTCCCGACACCTTCAACATGGATCCCGACCTCCTGTCTGACTGGCTGAGGAATAACTGCGCTGTTACGAACAGAGGTGTCGTTGACAGGAACAGCGCTACGCGAGTGGCAGCGGTAATGCCTGTACAT
>DAOWNO010000148.1 GCA_030642525.1 Candidatus Aegiribacteria sp. | reverse complement strand
GTCGACCAATTCGGGAAGATAATTGAAAAAAGCTGCACTGTTGTCTGGAACGGTCCGCTCGGAGTTTTCGAGATACCTCCTTTCGACAGAGGAACCAGGAAGATCGCTTCAATTCTTGCCGATGCTACGAAGAATGGAACCGTTACTGTCGTAGGCGGGGGAGATTCTGTCAGGGCTGTTGTTGAAGCGGGCCTCGAAAAGAAAATATCTTTTGTTTCAACCGGTGGCGGAGCGTCTCTCATACTTCTGCAGGGTAATGAACTGTATGCTCTTGAAGCGCTGCGGGGGTGATGCATCATGAGACAGATAATAGGCGGTAACTGGAAGATGAACGGTTCTACTGAAAGCGGTGTGCTGTTTATCAATGAAATGAAGGCGCTTGGTTCATTTGACGCTCCAGCTGATATAGTTTTCTTTCCACCTTTTACTCTTATACCATTACTTGCAGAATTGGCTTCGGACGCGGGAATAGAAACAGGAGGACAGAATCTGTTCTGGTTTGAAAAGGGTGCCTTCACCGGAGAGATAAGCCCTGACATGCTTAAAGATGCTGGATCTACCTGGTTTATCGCAGGGCACAGCGAGCGAAGACATGTTCTTGGCGAGACAGATGAAATTGTGAGAAAGAAACTGGAAGCAGGGCTGAAATGCGGCCTCAAAGGCATACTATGTGTAGGTGAACTCATAACTGAACGCGAAGCTGATCAAACTGAGATGGTTGTCAGGAGGCAGATTGAATCCGCTCTTGACGGACTTGGCAATGTCTCACCCGAAAACTTCGTAATCGCATACGAACCGGTCTGGGCAATAGGCACCGGACTCACTGCAACACCTGAAGAAGCGGAAAGAGTGCATTCTCTGATAAGGGAGTGGGTATCGACTATCATCGGGCAGGAATTCGCAGACAACCTGCGTATCCAGTATGGCGGAAGTGTCAAACCTTCCAATGCTGTCACGATTCTTTCAAAACCATCGGTTAACGGAGCTCTTGTCGGGGGTGCCAGTCTGAACGCTGACAGTTTCATGGATATTATTAATTCGGTACCTTAG
The DNA here is from genome assembly GCA_030642525.1 of Candidatus Aegiribacteria sp. GTDB lineage: Bacteria > Fermentibacterota > Fermentibacteria > Fermentibacterales > JCC-6 > Aegiribacteria. The sequence goes on along the minus strand of DAOWNO010000148.1, from coordinate 4,952 downwards.
CAGGGTTTATGAAAGAATGACCCGTCCAGAAAAAAAGTTCATAGAAAGGGTCTGCTCCGGAAAGAGCAGACCCTTTTGTCGTATTGGAATAGCATTTGCGGGATTAATCCTGTGGATCATAGTCCGGGAAATATTGTCTCAATCTCTGGGTTTTATAGAAAACGATATTCTGAACATTGCCGCTTCCGGCTTCCTGGCTCTTGCGATTCTGCTGCCGCTGTGGAAACTTGTGCCGGAAGTGACTCGAATATCAGGCGCTGATAACAGTTCGATCGTTGCGGCAGTCACCTTTATACTGTTCTGTCCATTTCTGATTATCGCTTTCCGTACAGGTTTGCAATACATCGGGTTTACTTTTAGATGGGTCTTGTTCTCCGCGGGTCTTCTGATGCTGGCAGCGACCGAGGAGATTATCTGCAGAGGATTCATTCTTGATGCGCTGAGCTTCAGGGGGAAACGGATTATCGGGCTTTTGCTTTCTTCTGCCGTTTTTGCATATCTGCACATAACTAATGATTGCGCGTCAGTTGAAGGAATACTTAATATCTTTCTGATGGGCGTTCTCTTAGGATTGATCAAGTTCCTGACAAACGGACTTGTCTATCCTGTGATGGTTCACTGGTTCTGGAATCTGGTTACAGGGATGGTATTCGGGTGGAGCGTGAGCGGGTATACAATGCTGCCATCATTATTCAGACCGGTTCTCAGGCCTCCATGGGGCGGATTCGGACCTGAGGAGTCCATTCTTATGACGATATCAATTACCGGATGTCTGGTTGTCCTGGCAAAACGCCAAAAAGGGTTAATCCATGTATCTGAGTTTAATATAAACTCTCAGCAGCGGACGGAATTTAAATGAGCAATTATCTTTTGAGCAGAATCCGGAATCTTTTCGGAAAGAAAACACCGGATAAAAAAGAGAAGAAAATCAGGCTTGGCCTTGCACTTGGCGGCGGAGGAGCAAGGGGGCTTGCGCACATTCCAGTTCTTGAGCTTCTCGATGAAATGAAAATCAGGCCTTGCTGCATTGCCGGTACGAGCATAGGTGCTGTATTGGGAGCTCTGTATGCGTCTGGTCTGAGCGGTTCAGAAATTCGAAGCCTCGTGCAGGATACAATTATCAGGAAGAATGATTCCCCGGTAGAAATACTCAAAGATATCAAAAGGCTTGTTAAATTCCTGGACATTGACTTCCTGGGACCCGGGGTTTTCAAAGGCGACTCAATTATGAAGTATCTTTACGATGCCATTAAGATAGACAATTTTGACAGCCTTGAGATTCCACTGAAGGTTGTCACCACAGATTTCTGGGCATCGAGCCAGGTAATCATTTCCTCCGGGAAACTTCTGCAGGGGGTCAAGGCAAGTATGGGGCTGCCCGGGCTTTTTACTCCTGTGAAATACGGAGATCAGATTCTTATTGACGGTGGTGGAGTAAATCCGGTCCCATGGGATGTTCTGGATGAATGCGATGTAGTTGTTGCTGTGGATGTTCTTGGATATGCAGAATCCGTATCTGACAGTCCTCCTAATGCAGTCAGGGCAGTTCTGAATATGTTCGATATAATGCAGAAATCGATTGTGGAAGAAAGAAAAAAATCGGGCAGGCCCGACATTTATATAAAACCTGAAATTAAAAATATCGGGATTCTTGAGTTTAACAGGGCAGAGGAAATATATGCATGCGCTCACACTGCCTGCAGTGAACTTAAGAAGAAGCTGATTGAATATTACCCTGAAATGAGTTCGGGCTGATAACGTTTATTTCTGCGCCATTATGTCAGTGGAGCATACTGCCGGATTGGTATAATGGGATTTGTTGTTGACCTTGAGAATTCCATATCTGATAGCCCTTTCAGGACACCAGTGAATACACGCGAAACAATTGACACAGTTATCTCCAAACGATACATTATCATCATGTACAGTGATGTTATTCACAGGACATACACGCTCGCAGATTCCGCAGCGCGTGCAATCTGATGTAACTCGCTTGCGTTCGGTACCGAAAATTTTCCTCAGTACGAATGAACCTATTTTACCATTCACTCCGAGTAGTTGTGAGCTGCTTCCGGGTAACGGTACTGAGCGCTTTTCCAGAATTATTGATGATACTTCTTCTATGGTCCGGGGCATTGACTCATGCATTTCCGGCTGCTTCCTGATTGGTGTCTTCAATGCAATACTGTTATCCGGGAGGGCTATTCCGAACCCGGCATTAAGTTCTGCGCCTTTTTCTGAAAGGAGCTCGTTTAAGGAGTGAAATGCTCTTCCAGGAGTGACACCGTAATGGATAACCGCAAAGATAAAAGTATTCTTTTTAATGGAAAGCTTTTTTGTGAAGTCCCTCACAATATTCGGTATATCCATGTAGTATGTGGGAGTGATGAAGCCTATGACTTCTGAATCATCCCTGACCTCGTCATCACCAAGATGTCTTGCTATTGGTAAGGGCTCAGCATCCTTCAGGTGTTTCTGCAGTTCTCGAACGATTGCGATCGAGTTCCCCGTACCGGAGAAGTAGTAAAGATTCATAACTCATAACCCTTCAGAAAGGGGATTTCATCAGTATTCATTAATATATCTCTTCATCACCACTCCTCCGTATAGATAAGTTGCGAGAAAGAGTAAGACTACTTCCCGGAGATAGTGATGTCTCCCACCTGAATCCAGGGCAGTATCTCACTGCCGAAGTCGATTCTCTCTTTGGAGATTCGCCTGATGTTCCTGAGCACCTTGCCGAGATTGCCGGAAATCATTGTTTCCCTGATGGGATAGAGTATTTCACCATTTTCAATATAGTAGCTGTTCTTGCATACTCCTGAGAAGTCTCCGTTGTCACTCGGGTTGCCACCGGAGAATCTGCACATCAGAATTCCTTTTGTAACAGAGGAAACCATTTCCTCCAAAGAGTGTTTTCCAGCATCGATAACATATGCGTCACCACAGTTTACCGCCTTCGGTTTTCCCGTCTTGTTCGCACCGTAAAGACTGAGAAGGAATGTTTTCAGCACACCCTTCTCAATAATAGTGCTGTTCCGGGCTTTGTATCCGTCAGGTGTAAAGAAGTACCCATCAGCTATCTCGTCTGATACCGGCCTTGAGTGAAGTGTCAGCTGCGGGCCAGCTATCAGCTCGTTCAGGGAGTCTTTGTAGATGGAAGTCCCGCTGATAAGTTGATAATCACTCAGAAACATGGTGATATAGGATAAGAAATAATCCATGCAGTCAGGCGTGATGATAATCTCGCCGTTGAATTTGCCCGACATCTCCTTTGTGCTGGTCTGTTCAGTGGATTGTTTCATGAGGGTGTCTATGGAACCGTATTCGTGAAGTTCCAGGTCGAGATTCCCCGATGAGAATCCGGAGTAGTTGAAGGAGGAAATTTCCGTGCCTTCCTTTGAAGTGAACATGGGGAAGAAGCTGTAGATACCTTTATAAGATTCAAAAATGACACCGTTCGAATTGCTGAAATAGCTTTTTTTCGATACGAAATCCAGAATAGCCTGCTCGAGTATCAGAGACGGATAGGTTTTCCGGCTGTACTCGAGAAAAGCGGTAATCCTGTCATACATCAGATTGAGATTGGATTCTGTCGGTCCTTTCCGGAATACTTTCGGTGGCTGTATTTCCGAGATGTCGTTTGCGCTGTCAGCCTCGGAGGATTCAGCCAGATCAAGAACTTCCTTTACAGCCCTGTCTATTGATTCCGTATCGGTCTTATTTATAGAGATGGAACCCTTTTTATCGTCTACTATTCCCATCAAAAATAAAGAGGTATCATCAGTTGTTCTAAGAAGGCTGATCTCTCCGCTGTCCACGTTGAATTCATCCTTGCTGCTGTCTCGAAGAGTGCACTGAGCCTTTTGAATACCAGCCTTCATCATGGCATCAATACAGTAGTTCGTAATGTCTTTTCTCCTGCCCATTACCTTCCTCCTATATTGATTCTGCATTTAATTGACGGACCGCCCAAACCAACCGGAATAGGCTGCTTCTTACCGCACATGCCTGCTGTCCATTTCATTTCATCCGATACCGCAGTAACCGTCTTGAGCATGTCAAAAGCTATTCCGGAGATAGTCGTGTCTCTTATGGCTCTTCCCAGTTTGCCGTTCCTTATCTCGTAACCCTGAATGATACCGAACATGAATTCACTGGTGGAATCAGCCTGTCCATTGCTTGCTTTCATGAGGTAGTATCCGTCATCAACCGAGGCGATCATATCTTCGAGTTTGCTCTTCCCCGGAAGAATTGCTGTATTTCTCATTCTGATAATAGGTTCATCACTGAAACGGTAAGCCCTGGCATTTCCCTTCGGTTCATCATCGAACAGGATTGAAGTCTCCTTGTTGTGCATGAATCGTTTAAGGACTCCTTTATCGATCAGCACGACATCTTTTGCTTCAGTGCCTTCATCATCGACGAATACCGGTACAGGACATAGTTTTCCGTAAGCTGAATTCGCGAAATCAACCATAGTGATAAGCGGGCTCGCAACTTCCTGATTAAGGTAATCGCCTGCTATCGATCCCCCTCGAACGCCATCAGCTTCAGTTGTATGACCTATTGCCTCATGCGCAAGGATCCCGGCCACGTCGGCATCAAGTATGCATTCCTTCATTCCGGCATCGGGATATACACCTTCAGCTTTACGGCGGAGGTGATCGTAATGCCGATCCATCTGCTCAAAAAGCAAATCCGGCGTTGTAAAGACATCTTCGAACTGCCCAAGACCTCCATGGATATCGAATAGCTCTATCGACTGGCCGTCTCGTTCAGTCGACATGGAGATGTACATGATCGACTTTGGCGTCATCGAATAGGCTGAAGATCCATCCGAGGTCAGAAGGGATTTCTCCATATCAAGAAGCCCAAGAACAACCGTTCTTGAACTTATCCCCTTGAATTCCCGCAGTATCCTGGAGTCGATTTCCCTGACGAAATCGATG